>JAZRHB010000019.1:0-1766 GCA_045644605.1 Clostridia bacterium | reverse complement strand
GGAAGCGAAAATATAAAACCCGTGTTTATAAAAACGGGGGTTAAGGCATATATGCAGGAGGATGAGGCGCTGTTTTTATATAACAGGTCAAGCAATCCAGGCAAAAAAGGGCTTGTTATGGCAAATTCCGTAGGGGTTGTGGACAGCGATTATTACAACAATGCCGACAACGAAGGGCATATTATGTTTGCGTTTTATAATTTCTTCCCGCTTGATGTTACGATAAAAAAAGGTGACCGCATCGGTCAGGGAGTGTTTAAAAAATTCTTAAAAGCCGACGGCGATGATGCCTGCGCCCTCCGCACAGGCGGATTCGGCAGTACAAAATGATATTTTTTTTACTTATTTATATATTGCAAATGGAAAATTTATGTGATATAATATTACCATATTTGACTTGAAAGGGGTAAATGTAATGGAACTTGCTAAAAAAACACAGCTTGAGATTACTGCATATAAAATCAGAAAACATGCATTAACTGCAGTACATAGTGCGGCTTCCGGACATCCGGGCGGTTCACTTTCAATAGCTGAAATTATGTCAGTATTATTTTTTGACGAAATGAATATTGACCCGAAAAATCCTAAAATGGCAGACAGAGACAGATTTGTAATGTCTAAAGGTCACTGTGCACCGGCTCTTTACGGTACACTTGCTGAAAGAGGTTTCTTCCCTGTTGAAGATATGAAAACTTTCAGACAGGCTGACAGCTACCTTCAGGGACATCCTGATATGAAAGGTGTTCCGGGTGTTGATATGTCTACAGGTTCACTCGGTCAGGGTATTTGTGCAGCTAACGGTATGGCGCTTGCTGCAAAACTTGACAACAAAGATTACAGAGTATACGCTGTTCTCGGCGATGGTGAGCTTGAAGAAGGTCAGGTATGGGAAGCAGCTATGTTTGCAGCTCATTACAAACTTGACAACCTTACAGCTTTTGTTGACCTTAACCTTCTCCAGATTGACGGGGACGTTAGAGAAGTTATGAACCCGACTCCGGTTGATAAAAAGTTTGAAGCTTTCGGCTGGAACGTAATTATTGTTGACGCTCACAGCGTTGAAGAAATAAGAAATGCTATCGACAGCGCTAAAACTGTTAAAGGCAAACCGACAGTTGTTATAGCTAACAGCACAAAAGGTAAAGGCGTTTCCTTTATGGAAAACCAGGCAGGCTGGCACGGAACTGCTCCTAATGCTGAGCAATATGAACAGGCTATTTCCGAGCTTGACGAAGCAATTGCTAAGATAGGAGGTACAAAATAATGGCTGATGTAAAAAAAGTTGCTACAAGAGAAGCGTACGGTACTGCTCTTGCAAAATTCGGCGATAAATACGATATTGTTGTACTTGATGCGGATTTATCCAAATCCACAAAAACAGAAACATTCAAGAAAAAATTCCCTGAAAGATTCATCAACTGCGGTATTGCTGAAGCAAGCATGATTTCAACTGCAGCAGGTCTTGCATCCTGCGGTAAAATCGTTTTTGCTTCTTCTTTCGCAATGTTCGCTGCAGGACGTGCTTTTGAACAGGTAAGAAACTCCATCTGCTATCCTCACCTCAACGTTAAAATCGGTGCTACTCACGCAGGTATTTCCGTTGGCGAAGACGGTGCTACTCACCAGTCCGTTGAAGATATTGCGCTTATGCGTTCTATCCCGGGAATGGTTGTAATAAGCCCGGCTGACGAAGTTGAATCTATTGCCGCTGTTGAAGCTGCAATCAAATATGACGGTCCGGTTTATTTAAGATTCGGTCGTCTCGG
>JAZRHB010000018.1:0-7619 GCA_045644605.1 Clostridia bacterium | reverse complement strand
GTAGGTTTGTTAACCTTTTCGATTACATTTGCAATTGTATATGTTTTTCCGCTGCCCGTTACGCCAAGCAGAATCTGCCCGGTTTCCCCACGTTTTACACCATCCACAAGCTTTTCCACTGCCTGCGGCTGGTCGCCCGTTGGTTTAAACGGTGATACAAGTTCAAATTTATCCATAAGTTTCCTCTATTCACTCTTATTTGTTCGTTTCTTACAAAGATGTGCAATCGGACATATTTCGCACTGTGGCGAAATTGCTTTGCACACCGCACGTCCGTGATATACAAGGCAATGGCAAAACCCAGCGCTTGTTTCGGGGGTTAATATTTTCATAAGGTCAAATTCTATTTTTGTCGGGTCGGTATTATCCGTAAGACCTATGCGATAAGCAATTCGTTTTGCGTGAGTATCAATAACTACTGCAGGTTTATTATATACATCACCAAGAATTATATTAGCCGTTTTTCTTCCCACACCGGGAAGAGTGAGAAGATCGTCCATATTATCAGGCACAACACCACCAAAATCGGTAAGTAGTTTTATGCAGCAACCAATAATATTTCGTGCTTTATTTCTGAAAAATCCCGTTGAATGTATATAGCTTTCAAGCTCGCCTGCATCAGCCTGGGCAAAATCTTTTGCCGTTTTATAACGTTCAAACAAAGCAGGTGTTACAAGGTTTACCCTTGCGTCTGTGCACTGCGCCGCAAGCTGAGTTGCAATAAGAAGCTGAAGCGGATTTTTAAAATCAAGCGAGCATTTTGCATCCGCATAAACCACATCAAAAACCTTTTCAATTTCCGCCGCAATTTCTTTTTTTCGCAAAGCCGTTACACCTCTTTTTGAATATACTTATACATAATAAATTGTACCACTAACAATGGGGAATTGTCAAGCAAATACTAAAGCTGAAAAACAAAAAACAGATGCGGAAATTCCGCATCTGTTTTCATTATAAGTTTAATAGCTTCTTTGCGTTAGCTTCAATCTTATCAATATATTCCTGACCCAGACTTCTGCGAATATAAGCATAACCAATATCCATAAGCGAACATCTTGAAATCATGTTATGCGCATCCGACCCTACAACATGAGCCATGCCGTTCCTGAAAAGCTCACATATAAACTCCAGTTTATCTCTTTTTACAAGCGACCCTGCATTTATCTGTATATATAAGTTCTTTTCCAGAAGTTTAAGCAACAGTTCGTTGGGGATACGGTCCACATATCTTTCAAAATGTGCTATTACTACGTCAAGCTGTTTTTCTGTTTTTACGAAGTCTATTACATCAAACAGCTCTTCGTTCCATTCTTTATGTGGCATTTCAAGCAGAATTGTTTTTGTGTTTTCAATACAAAGTTCACCGAAATCTTCCACTTCATAAAGATGGGTCAGAACCCTTACTTCAAACCCGCGTTTGATTTCAGGTATTTTAATATTTTTCTGTTTTGCATATGCAATCAGCTGCTCAATATTTTCATCACGAGCAGCTGCTGCTACATGTGGTTTTGCTGCATCTGCATAATAATGTGGTGTCGATACTATGGTGGTAACACCCTGTTTGCTGCTCATGTTCAGCATTGCCAGTGACATTTCAATGTCTTTTGCACCGTCATCCACATCAAATAGGAAGTGCGAATGGAAATCTACCATAGGATTCACCTCCGTATAGCTTATTTTTTGTCTTTAAGCCAGTTTAAAAGCCCTGCTTTCTTTTCATCTAAATCAGTTTTGGGATCATTGTCGGAAATTTCGCCTTTTGCCCTCTTTTCTTCTTGTTCTACTTCGCGCATAATTTCTTCTTCAAGCTCGCCGTAACCGTAATAATATCCATATTCATTATTTTTCTTATTTTTGCTGTAGTATCCGTATCTGTATTTATACGCATATCCTGTTCCAACATTATAAACCCTAACGTCATTAAGTACGCTACCAATAATGTTAGCACCGGATTTTTTAAGGTTTGAAATTGTTGTCATAATTGTTTTAAGTCTTGCAAAGTGCTGTTTTACAACCATAAGAACACCGTCTGCAAACTTAACTATAACAGATGTGTCCGCAATAATATGAGCCGGTGCAGTATCAAGAATGATAAAGTCATAGTTTGTTGCATCAAGCTCTGCAAAGAAAGACTGAAGTCTTACAGAAGACAGAAGTTTTGATGTGCTTTTGATTGATTTTACACACGGAATAACGTCAAATCCGTAATGTGAATCAATAATGTGTTCTTCAACCTTATCTCCTTTAAATACCGCTTCAACACCCCCAAGGTCGGTTGTGTCAATTTCAAGCTGTTTTGTAATGTGTGGTTTTTTAAGGTCAAGGTCGATAAGAATAACCTTATGTCCCATATCCGCAAGTACTGTAGCTGTGTTAATTGATGTTGTTGATTTTCCTTCACCTGCAACCGAGCTTGTAACAAGCAGTTTATACGGCCTCTGGTCAGAAAGGTGGTTTTTAAGTGCTGCACCCATCATAAAGTAGGCTTCGGTAAATCCCGAGTTTGTTTTATTAGTATACAAAAGAGTTCTTTCAACTTCACTTCTATAGCTTGCGTGCGGAATTTCACCAAATACAGTAAGTCCTGTTTTATATTCAATATCTTCCGAGTTTTTAACCTTCATTGTAAGGAAGTTGATGATTATTATAACAACCGATGAAAGCAGAGCACCAAGAAGTGCCGCAATAACAATGTACTGAATTGTAGCAGGAGAAGTAGGATGTATGGGAAGTACAGCATAGTCAAGAACATTTACACTACCTGTTTCAACAACCTCCATCATAAGCGCCGGAGCCACCTGCATCATTGTGTTGGCAATGTTTTTCGACATATACGGGTCTTTTGCTGTTACCTCAATTTTAACAACCTGTGTTCCTTCTTCGGGAATAATTCTGATTGAATTTTTGATGTCACTTGTTTCATAGCCGATATCAAGCTCATCAATGATATATTTTGCAATTTTGTCACTTTTAAGGATATTGGTATAAGTATCCATAAGTGTTTGTGTAAGATATACATCATTAAGAAGCACCTGGTCGCCCTGCTGGCCTCTGTTTGCTGTCTGGGAATTCACAACCATTGATGCCTGTGTTGTATACATTGGCACATATGTAAGATTATTGAATATATAACCAAGTATTGCAAATACTATTGTTATTGAAATTACAATCCATTTCCATTTCATTATCCAAAAGATAATGTCGGACAATTCAATGGCAAAAAATACATTTTTTCTGTTATCCATTTTATATCACCTCTCCCGATTAAAATACATAAACAACACCACATTCTCCGGGGCTGTCAAAGAAAACTCTTACTTCTCTGTCGGAAAGTACCCATTTACTCTGGAAATATAAATTTCCGTCTTCGAACTGTTTGTTGTAAAAATCAATAATTTTACTGTCTTCAATATCAAGAGCAACCATTACTGTATTGATTGTTGAATCTCCGCTTCTGTACATTTCTGTTGTGCATTCGCCATACTCAAGGGTAAGTGCTCTCATAACATTAAGGTAATCATAATATGTACTGTTTTCTTTTTTGCTTTTTATAACAAGCGATGTAAGGCGGTTTGTATCTGCTCCGTTTCCCGCAAAATTATATATATATTCGCAGTCATTGAGCCACAGATTAAGCTGCTGTGTGTTTTCATTGTAATCTGAATATACAAGCTTTCCTGATTCTTCCTCTTCAAGTTGTTTTTCTTCATATACTTTTACGGCATTTTTCGAAACCGTGCCATCAAACTTTTCATCAATAAAAAGGCGGTCAAACACATCTTCCTCTTTAATCTGTTCGCGGGTTATGTTTACACGGTCGTAGTAAAATTCTGCTGTTTTTGCACTCGGATAAAGAACCTTTCCTATCTGGGCACATCCACTGAGGCTAACTGCAAGCATCAGCACCATAAGGATGCATATATACTTTTTCATATTCTATCTCTCCCTTTCTGCAAAGCTTACTATTTTGTATTTTTAATTGTATAGGTTGGAACCAAATCGGCTATATGCTGCTTAACCTCTTCATCGGTTAAAGTATCGATTATATCCATAAGGTTAAGAAGCTTATTATAAAGAATTTCCTTATCAACATCTATCGGTTTTGCTATATATATTTTTTCGTGTTCGGTATTTGTCATACCTTCTTCCGCCATAAGAAGCTCTTCATACAGCTTCTCACCGGGGCGAAGGCCCGTAACCGCAATTTCAATATCCTTGCCGGGAACCTTGCCCATAAGCTGAATAAGGTTAACCGCCAAATCGTATATTCTTACGGGTTTTCCCATATCAAGCACAAAAATTTCGCCGTTTTGTGCGTATACACTTGCCTGAAGCACAAGACTTGCCGCTTCCGGAATTGTCATAAAGAACCTTGTTATATCTTTATGTGTAAGCGTTACCGGCCCGCCATTTTTTATCTGGCGCTTGAATATCGGTATAACCGAACCGTTACTTCCAAGCACATTACCGAACCTTACCGCTACAAAGCTTGTTCGTTCTTTATTATTAAGTGTTTGTACAAGCATTTCGCAAAGACGTTTTGTTGCACCCATGATATTTGTTGGATTTACCGCCTTGTCTGTTGAAATAAGCACAAATCTTTTCACGCCGTATTTTATTGCAACCTGTGCCGTTATAAGTGTTCCGAAAACATTGTTCTTAACCGCTTCTTTCGGAGTATCTTCCATAAGCGGAACATGTTTATGTGCTGCCGCATGGAACACAACATTTGGTCTTACTTTATCAAAAGCATTATCCATTGCTTTTTTATCCCTTACGGTTGCAATTACAACTTCAACCGCCATTCCGGGATATTTTGATTTAAGTTCAAGCATTATATCGTATGCATTATTTTCGTAGTTATCAAGTATAATTATTTTTGCGGGATTATACTGTGCAACCTGACGGCATATTTCACTTCCTATGGAACCCCCGCCACCGGTTACCATTACAACACGTCCGTTTATATAATCTTCAATTCTGGATTTATCAAGGTCAATTTTTTCTCTGCAGAGAAGGTCTTCAATTTCAATCTCTTTAGCATTATTAACAAGAGCTTTTGATGCAAATACATTGTTTATTGACGGCAGTATTCTTACTTTACATTCAGTTGATTCACAAATAGAAATTATTTTTGTTCTCTCTTCCCCGTCAAGAGTAGGTATTGCAATAAGAATGTCGTCAACATTTTTTTCTTCACAAATCCGTACAATATCATTTCTTGTTCCGAGGACGGAAAATCCGTGAATCATATGGCTGCGTTTGTTTTTATCATCATCAACAAGACCGACTATTTCATATGTACCAAAAGAAAGCAGTTCCTGCAAACATATTTCCGCAGCAGAACCTGCGCCAATAATAAGCAGACGGTTTTTTGTTTTTTTATCCGCCTTGTTTTTGTTTGCATTCCAAAGAGCATATCCGCTTTTTATACCAACGCGTGCAATCATACAAAACATTACACCTATTATGATAAACAGCATGGTATGGCGGATACCCATAAACTCTCTGCTTACAAGCATTCCGTTAAGAATTGTGAGAATTACAGAGGCAATCGCACCTCCACCTACAACACGCCACATATCCTTAAATCCTGCATGAACCCACAGCACCCTGTATACCTTCAGCAACGCAAATACAAGCATGCAAATCACAACGTCCACAAACCAATTGAGTATGGACATCGGTTTTGTCATAATCAGCAGGGACCCGGGGAATTCATTTGTAAGGAACACCGCCAGAAAAAAGCTTACGCTCCAGCAAATAAAATCCACAAGTACAGTTACTTTGAATTTTTTCTTTAACATACAGTTGTACCTTCTTAAATTATTTTTCTGCACTTTAGTAGAAAACTGTTGTCAAAAAAGTAAAATGTATATTTCATAAATGCAGTTGTTTTATCCTTATCTCTATAATTATATCACAAAAAGAATGTGTGTTCAATATTTTTTTATAATTTGGTAATTTTCCCATTATACATTGAAATCACTTCGTCGCAAATATCAATTGCCGCTTTTTTATGCGACACAATGATGCACATAACTCCGGGAAGTGCCCTGATATTTTGGAGCACCCTCTTTTCAGTATTTTCATCAAGTGCGGAGGTTGCCTCATCAAACAGAAGTATGGGTGCATTATGAAGAAGCGCTCTTGCAATTGCAAGACGCTGAACCTGCCCTTCGGAAAGACCAAGTCCGCGTTCGCCGAGCACTGTATCAAGTCCGTTTTCAAGACCTGAAATAAAGTCCCAAATATCCGCCGTTTTTGCGGCCGCAATAATCTCTTCTTCTGTTGCGTTTTCGTTTGAAAACTTAATATTATCACGCACAGTTCCCGACAAAATCATATTCCCCTGCGGAACATACGAGAAAAGAGAGCGCGTTGATGCACCAAGTTTTATCTTTTCGCCGAATTTCATTACCGCATATATTTCGCCAGATGTCGGTTTTATAATGCCGAGCATAAGCTTTACAAGCGTACTTTTTCCAAGTCCCGATGTTCCCGCAATGGCAACAAAATCGCCTTTTTTTATTTCGCAGTTTGCACCTTCAAAAATAGGCTGCTCGCTGTCGTATGCAAAATCAATGTTTTCAACAGCGATGTGCGAAAGGTCTTCATATATTTTTTTACCGTCATATATAATCTTGCCCTTTTCTTCTTCGGGCATGTTTTCAAGTTCAATTATTCTTTCTACTGAAGCAAGCATTGAATAGAACTTCGGAATAAGCGTTGAAATGTTAAGGAACGGCGTCTGCACCTGATTTATAAGAGTCAGTTCTGCAATAAGTGCCCCAACCGTGATTGCGTCCATTGACAAACGGTATGCTCCCCATGCAAGCGCAATATAATATCCTGCCGAAAAAACGAGATACATTCCTATGTTGGCAAAAATGCTTATTGTATTTCTTTTTATTTTTACTTCATATCCTTCTTCCTGAAGCACCGCAGATTTATCCACTATGTACTTTTCGCTGCTGAAGGATTTTATCATAAGAATGTTCTGAACGGCTTCCTGCATAAATGAGCTTATTTTCCCGTCACATTCCTGGCATTTTTTATGATAGAATTTCATTTTTCTGCCGTACATACGGGATACCAGAAGAACAACAGGTCCAAGCACAAGAAATATTCCTGCAAACATAGGGTCAAGACCAAACAACACCACAAACGCCGCAATAAGCCTTGTTGCAAACGAAATAAATGATGGTGCAATATCAACAACGCCAGTTACAACAACATTTACGTCATTATTGATGCGGTTAAGCAAATCTCCCGAATGGTAGCTGCTTACGCTTTTATAATCTCTGCCGAGAAGCGTGCGGAAAATATTTTCCTTAAGTCGCATCATAAGTCTGCCCGTAATTCTTATGGATATATTGCTGTTTACCGCCTGAAGCACCATTTGTGCGCCAATAAGTCCTGCCAGTACCAGTATACTTTGCACAAGATGTCCTTCTGTTTCGCCTATTGCAATATTAACAACATCCTTTGATGCAAGTGCAAGCGACACACTGCATATTGAAAGCACCGCCGCAAGCAATGAGATAAGTCCGACAAGTGGCAATACAAAACGGGAATTTTTAATTATCCATTTCAAGCTTTTGTTTTTCTTCATGTTA
>JAZRHB010000017.1:0-8726 GCA_045644605.1 Clostridia bacterium | reverse complement strand
GTTGCAACTGTTTTTACGTTTTCTTCACCGCCGATGTTACCGGGATTAAGCCTTATTTTATCTGCACCGCTTTTTATTGCGGCAACTGCAAGTCTGTAATCAAAATGAATATCTGCAACAAGCGGAATTTTTATCTGTTTTTTAATATCGGAAATAGCAACCGCTTCTGTCATATCTGCAACGGCTACCCTTACAATTTCGCATCCGAGACACTCAAGTGCGTTTATCTGCGCTACTGTTGCTGCTACGTCGTGCGTTTTTGTGTTTGTCATACTCTGTATTGCTATTTTATTTCCGCCGCCAATAGTAACATCGCCGATGCGGACGGGTTTTGTTTGATTTCTTGTAAACATTTTATCTACCCCTTTGGAAGAAACAGTTTATATATATCACTTGAGGTTACAAACAGCATCAATATAAGAAGAAGTATAAGGCCTATAAAATGCACCATTCCTTCTTTTTCCGGCGGAATTGGTTTGCGACGAATCATTTCAATTAAAAGGAAGAATATTCTGCCGCCGTCAAGTGCCGGAAACGGAATTAAGTTAAACAGTCCTACATTCACGGAAAGCATTGCAAAGATATTGAAAAGACTCATCATCCCCACTGATGCCGCCTGACCGATTACCGTGCTTGCGCCCACTGGACCCGACATATCAGAAATGCCGACTTTTCCGGTTACAAGCATCATAAGGGAATAAATAACAAGTCGCATTGTGAAAAATGTTTCCATAATACCGTATTTTATTGCACTGAAAAATCCTACCCTCTCATACTGCGGGCTGAAGCCTATAAGGTATCTGCCGTCCGAGTAAACGGGATTTACGGTAACGTCCTTATACTCGCCGCCGCGTTTAATTGTAAGGTCAATAGGACTGCCGTCCGATTCCATTGAGATAACAAATGACAAATCCTTATAATAGTACATTCTTTTGCCGCCTACCGACACAATTTCGTCGCCCGGCTGAAGAATTTCCACTGTTGATGTGCCTTTTGCCTCATCAATAAATTCACCTATTTTTAGCGTTGGGAATTCCGGTGTATTCATATATATTCCCACAAACACAATAAGACCTAAAATAAGGTTAAATACGGCACCTGCCGCCATTACAATAAGGCGTTTCCACGCCGGTTTGTTATTAAGTGCACCGGGGTCGTCGGAGGATTCGTCCTCCCCTTCAAGCTTTACAAATCCGCCTATCGGAAAAAGGCGCAGACAGTAAAGTGTTGATTTTCCCTGTTTTTTAAGTATTACGGGACCAAACCCTATTGAAAATTCGTGCACGGTTACACCCACGGCTTTTGCCGCAATAAAATGCCCAAATTCGTGCACAAGAATTATAAACATAAACACCAGCACCGTTATAAGTGCTGTAAGAAGTCCGTTCATTAATTATACCTTCCTTCAATCATTTCCCTGACATTTGTGTCAATTTCAAGCAAATCTTCTATTTTGGGATTTTTAATTACGTTATGTTCCTGCATTTGTCTTTCTATAATATCCGGAATTTCACCAAATCTTATTCTTCTGTTTAAAAACAGTTCAACTGCTTTTTCATTTGCACTGTTGATAAGCGCCGGCATACTTCCGCCAATTTGCGAAGCTTTTATGGCAAGCGCAAGGCATCTGAAGGTTTCATAATCGGGTTTATCGAAGGTAAGTTTAGAAAGCGCGCAAAAATCAAGCTCTTTTGTGCCGCAGTATGCTCTGTTCGGGTATGACAGTGCATATGCAATCGGCAGTTTCATATCGGGGCTTGATAGCTGTGCAATTACTGAATTATCCTCGTACTGTACCATTGAATGAACAATGCTTTGTCTGTGGATGAGGACCTCAATTTTATCGGCAGGCACATCAAACAGATGTGTTGCCTCAATCACCTCAAGACCTTTATTCATCATAGATGCGGAATCAACCGTTATTTTAGCCCCCATACTCCAATTCGGGTGATTAAGTGCATCTTCTACCGTTGCACCATAAATTTCGTCTTTTGATTTTCCAAAAAAAGGGCCGCCCGATGCAGTAAGAAGAATTTTTGAAATTCGTTTTTCTTCGCCCTGCATTGACTGGAAAATTGCCGAATGTTCACTGTCTACCGGCAGAATTTTTACGCCCATTTCTTTTGCAAGTGGCATTACAATATCCCCGCCGGCAACAAGAGTTTCTTTATTTGCAAGGGCAATATCCTTACCCGCACGGATTGCTTCAATTGTAGGGATAAGACCGCAAACACCAACAACCGCAGTAAGCACCATATCAATCTCTGGAAGAGTTACGCATTTTAAAAATCCGTCCATTCCGGCAAGGACTTCGGTATCGGTATCTGCCACTTTTATTTTAAGCTCATTCGCCTTTTCTTCGTTCATAAGTGCCGCATAGCGTGGTTTGTATTTACGTATTTGTTTCTCAATAAGCGCTACGTTTTCGTTTGCACAAAGTGCGGCTATTTTTATATCATCTCTTAAATCGGCAACCTCCAGCGTCTGTGTGCCGATTGAGCCTGTGGACCCAAGAAGAGTAAGTGTTTTCATATATCCTCCATAAATCAAAAGATGTAACAGTGCGTTACATCCTTTATCTTTTGTTTATTTCATAATTACCGGAAATACAAGGTTTAAATAATACACAAGAGGCGCAACAAAGATAAGACTGTCAAGTCTGTCTAATATGCCGCCGTGTCCCGGCATTATACTTCCGTAATCTTTAAGATTAAGTTCGCGTTTTATCATTGATGCCGAAAGGTCGCCCGCCTGAGCAACAAATGTAGAAATAAAGCCTATTCCCATAAAGCTGAGCCAGTTTATTTTAAAATCAAATATAAACATAAGAATCAGCGCATAAATGGCAAAGCTTACCATTGCTGTTACTATTCCGCCGATTGACCCTTCTACCGTTTTTTTCGGGCTTATTTCCGGAAATAATTTACGTTTACCAAGGAATTTCCCTGTGAAAAATGCACCGCTGTCTGTCATAAATGCCCCTACGCACATATAAACAATCAAAAATGCGCCATGGGCCTCTTCGTTTATCATACCTACGTGTGCAAGACAAAGCGATATATAGATTGTTGTAAACATCAGTATTGATATATCCGAAAAACTGACCGTTTTACGATATGCCATTGCAATTGAAAACATTAAAAACATATAGAAGATTATCGCTACAATTATGAAGCTGGCATCTCTGAGGCTGCCGAATGCAATAGAGAGTCCAAATGCCGCGCCTAATATTGCAAGAGGCATTTTTCTTATAAACCCGAATGGTTTATAGATTTCATAAAGTGCCCCGAAAATAAGAAGTGCCGTTGCATAATTAACAAGATTTGAAAATCCAAGCGCACTGTCGCCATAGAGGGTTGCAAAGAAAAGCACAACTGCTACAAACGCGCTTGATAACCTTTTTCTCATTATTATATACCTCCAAAACGTCTGTTACGTTTTTGATATTCACTGATTGCAAGTTTCATATGTTTGGGTGTAAAGTCCGGCCAGCAGATATCTGCATACCAGAATTCGCTGTAAGCTGCCTGCCATAAAAGGAAGTTACTGAGTCTGTACTCGCCGCTTGGACGAAGTATTATATCCGGCCACGGCTGACCTGCTGTATAGAGATTGTTGTCAATCATCTTCTCATCAATATCTTCCGGCAAAATTTCCCCATTTTTTACCTGCTCGGCAATTTTTTTTGCGGCGGTTGTTATTTCATCACGTCCGCCGTAGTTGATTGCAAGGTTAATAATCATCCCATCGTTGTTTTTTGTTTTTTCTTCTACGTATGTAATCTGTTTTTTTATATCTTCTCGAAGTGGAGTAACATCCCCTATTACGCGCACCACGTTGTTTTTACCAACCAACTTATTATCAGCATCGCAAAGATACTCGTAAAGCAGGTCCATAAGCGCGTCAACTTCTTTTTGAGGACGTTTCCAGTTTTCTGTTGAAAAGGCATAGGCTGTAAGCACTTTTATTCCGATTTCACTGCAATAATCTGCAATTTCACGCAGGGTTTCCGCGCCCGCCGCATGGCCGGCACTTCTGTCAAGACCTTTTGCTTTCGCCCAGCGTCCGTTGCCGTCCATAATAACCGCAATGTGCTGCGGCAGGTTATCAAGGTCTATTTCTGCATTTTTAACAAACAGCTGTCTTACTGCCGTATAAATACCTTTTATGTTCATAGTTTCCCCTTTTAGATTGACATAAGTTCTTTTTCTTTATTTGCAAGTTCGTCGTCGATTTTCTTGATATATTTATCTGTAAGGTTCTGAACGTTCTTTTCCGAATCTTTAAGTTCATCTTCAGTGATTTCGTTGTTTTTCTTCATTGCTTTGAATTTTTCAAGTCCGTCACGTCTGATGTTTCTTACCGCAACTTTACCGTTTTCTGCCTGTTTGTTTATGTCTTTAACAAGTTCTTTTCTTCTTTCTTCTGTAAGCGGCGGGAATGCAAGACGAATTGTTTTACCGTCGTTAGTCGGGTTGATGCCAAGGTCTGACATATTAATTGCTTTTTCAATTTCTTTAAGAACACTTGCGTCCCATGGCTGAATAAGAATGCTGTGAGCTTCCGGAACAGAAACTGTTGCAAGCTGCGGGATTGGTGTTGGTGTGCCGTAGTAATCAACTTTAATTCCGTCAATAACTGCCGGATTTGCACGACCTGCTCTTACTTTATCAAATTCGGATTTTAAAGAAGCTACGGATTTTTCCATTTTTTCTTCGATTAATTTATATTGTTCTTTCATTTTCATTTCCTCCTGTTATTCTACTATTGTACCTATTTCTTCACCAAGAATAGCGCGTTTTATATTATCGGGTTTATCAAGGCCGAATACTCTTATCGGTATATTGTTGTCCATACAGAGGCTTGTTGCGGTTGAATCCATTACACCAAGTCCACGGTTAAGAACATCAATATACTTAAGTTTATCGTATTTAACTGCGTTGGGGTTAGCATTCGGGTCACAGTCATAAACTCCGTCTACTTTCTTTGCAAGAAGAATTATATCTGCATCAACTTCTGCCGCACGCAGTGCCGCTGTTGTATCGGTTGAGAAGAACGGGTTACCTGTTCCGCAACCGAAGATTACTACTCTGCCTTTTTCGAGGTGGCGTTCAGCTCTTCCTCTTATGTAAGGTTCAGCAATCTGACGCATTTCTATTGCAGTCTGCACTCTTGTCTGTACGCCGCTACGTTCAAGTGCATCCTGCATTGCAAGTGCATTAATTACCGTTGCAAGCATTCCCATATGGTCTGCGCGGGTTCTGTCCATCTGTTTACCTGATCTTCCGCGCCAGAAATTGCCACCGCCTACTACGATTGCCATTTCTACTCCCATATCAACACATTCTTTTATTACGGAAGAAATTTTATCAAGGATTTCTTCACAAAGACCAAACCCTTTTTCCCCCGCTAATGCTTCTCCGCTAAGTTTAAGTAATACTCTTTTGTACAACGGTTTCATTTGTGCACCGACCCTTTCATTTGTTTATTCTTTAATATAACTATTCTATATAAAGAGAAAAATTCCTTTATATTTGCCGTATTTTAAAAAAAGAGGTCCCCACAAAATAGAATATCCTATTTTGAGACAACCTCCTTATTTTAAAAGTTATTTATTATTTCTTGCTTGTCATTTTTTCTACTTCAGCTGCGAAGTCATCTTCTCTCTTTTCAAGACCTTCACCTTTTTCAAATCTTACGAAACCTTTAATAGAAATGTTAACGCCAGTTTCTTTGGATTTTGCTTCAAGAAGTTTTTTGATTGTGATGTCATTATCTTTAATGAACACCTGGTCAACAAGGCAGTTTTCCTGATAGAATTTGTTAATTCTTCCGATAACCATTTTTTCAACGATATTTGCCGGTTTTCCTTCGTTAAGAGCCTGTGCAGAAAGGATTTCTTTTTCCTTTTCAACAACTTCAGCAGGAACGCTGTCTCTGTCAAGGTACTGCGGCATTGCTGCTGCAACCTGCATTGCAACGTCTTTCTTAACTTCTGCGATTACATCGTTTTCAGCGCCGTCAACGTCGAAGTTAACCATAACACCGATTCTTCCGCCGCCGTGGATGTATGTTATAACGCTACCTTCATATCTTGCGAATCTTCTGATGTTCATGTTTTCGCCGATTGTAAGGATTTTTTCACGAAGCATATCTGCAACTGTTCCTTCGCTGCCCGGATAGCTTTTTTCAAGAAGAGCCGCAACGTCTGCCGGATTTTCTTTTTCAACAACTTCTGCAATTGTTTTTACGAAGTTCTGGAAATCTTCGTTTTTAGCAACGAAGTCTGTTTCACTGTTAACTTCAACTACAACACCAACACTGCTATCAGCGTTTGTGCTTGCATATACAAGACCTTCTGCAGCAATTCTTCCTGCTTTTTTAGCAGCTGCAGCAAGACCTTTTTCTCTGAGCCATTCAATTGCTTTTTCCATATTTCCATCGGTTTCAGTGAGGGCTTTTTTACAGTCCATCATACCGCAACCTGTTAATTCTCTGAGTTCTTTAACTGATGCTGAACTAATCATTTTCGTACCTCCAAAATATTTATCAAAAAACGGATGGATGGGAGTCCACCCGTTTTTATAATTATTCTTCTGTAGCTTCTTCGTCTTCGGAAGCTTTTGCTTCCATCTGTTCGCCCTGTCTGCCTTCGATAATAGCGTCAGCCATAGCGCCTGCAATAAGTTTTACGGCTCTTATCGCATCGTCATTACCCGGGATTACGTAATCTACTTCATCAGGGTCACAGTTTGTGTCAACAATAGCAACAACAGGAATGTTAAGTCTTTTTGCTTCAGCAATTGCTATTCTTTCTTTTCTTGGGTCTACAACGAACATTGCACCCGGAACTCTTTTGAGTTCTTTAATTCCGCCAAGGAATTTTTCGAGTTTTTCCATTTCGTTTTTGAGCTTGCTTACTTCTTTTTTAGGAAGTAAATCGAATGTTCCGTCCTCTTCCATCTTTTTGAGCTGGTCGAGTCTTTCAATTCTTTTTCTGATTGTTTTGAAGTTTGTAAGCATACCACCGAGCCAACGGTTGTTTACATAGAACATTCCAACTCTTTCAGCTTCTTCTTTGATAGCTTCCTGAGCCTGTTTTTTTGTTCCTACAAACAGAACGTCTTCTCCGTTTGCTGCAACTTCACGAATGAAAGAATAAGCTTCTTCAACTTTCTTTACAGTTTTCTGTAAATCTATGATATAGATTCCGTTTCTTTCTGTAAAGATATACTCTTTCATTTTAGGGTTCCATCTGCGAGTCTGGTGACCGAAATGTACACCAGCTTCAAGCAGCTGTTTCATTGATACTGCTCCCATTTTAAACACCTCCGGTTTTTTTCGTCCACACCGCGTACTGCTCTGGCAAAGGCCTGGCGGGAGCAACCGCAGGCACCCTTTACGCAAATAGCGGTATGTGTATATTTTTGAACTTGTTAATTATATCACATTTATTTCCAAAATGCAATAGTTTTTTTTATATTATTGAAATTATTTATGAAAACAATTCATATTTCTTTCTGTTTTGTACATTTTAGACAGTAATTTGCCTTTTTGACACAAAATCGCCTCTTTATCGGCAAGATGCGGCATAAACGCACTGGCGCTTCCTGCGGCTACCGCAAAGCAAAGTGCCTCTTTATAATTGCCGGATTTAAGATACTCATATAAAAAACCCGCTACCATACTGTCACCTGAGCCAACGGAATTTATAAGTTTTCCTTTTGGTGCAGGACAGGTTATATATTCTCCTGTTTCGCATAAAAGTGCCGCGCCGCCAGCTCCAAATGAAACAAGCACGTTTTTTGCCCCCACATCCTGAAGCTTTTTTGCATAGGTTTTTACGTCTTCAAACACAATTTTGCATCCAAAAATCCCTTCAAGTTCGGCTATGTTTGGTTTTATGAGAAACGGTTTACATTTAAGTGCATTTTTAAGAAGATTACCGCACGCGTCAACCACAGTCAACGTGTTGTTACATTTTCCCATTATGCGTGCATACGTTTTGTCGTCCATCCCTTTCGGGACATTTCCCGTAAGAACAAGCACGTCGCCTTTTTTAAGTAAATCGAGTTTTTTCACCAGAGTGTCAAAATCTTGTTCCGTTACAACGGGTCCCGATGCATTTATTTCTGTTTCTTCTTTCTCTTTTATCTTAACATTAATTCTGGACATACCGCTATCCAGAGTTGTAAAATCGGTTTCTACACCCATATCATTTGCTCTTTTTACTATTTCTTCGCCTGTAAATCCCGCAACAAAGCCAAGTGCTTTTGTATCCATTCCAAGATTTTTAAGAACTATGGATACATTTATCCCCTTGCCACCGGGATAGAGTTCTTGGATGTTTGAACGATTGGTTTCGCCAAGCGTCAGCTTTTCGGTTTTCATTATATAATCCAGACACGGATTAAGCGTTACTGTATAAATCATAAGTTACCTCATTTAAAGATTGCATCAAGGAGTGTTTTAAGCGGTGTATAGTAAATAAGCAGAAACACTATCGGCTGATGCACAACATAAATTACAAGCGAATGTCTGCCCGAGAAAGAAAGTATATCGTTACGATACCATCCTTTTGAAAACGGACTTTTATGTTCTTTATAGAATTTACTTGAAAACAGATATCCAAAAAGGAATACCGAGAGCCACGGAAGTAGTGGATAAAAATCAAGTGCGCTATAGGATTTTGTGGTAAGTCCAAGCCAGAAAAACAGCTTTGTTTC
>JAZRHB010000016.1:0-14686 GCA_045644605.1 Clostridia bacterium | reverse complement strand
TATTTTGGTGAAGACGACACCGCCTGCCATGCACACAAGGGTAAAACTGAACGAACAAAAATTATGTACGAAAAAGGCGGTCGGGCATATGTTTATCTGTGCTACGGAATACACAGTCTTTTTAATGTTGTAACCGGAAATAAGGATTTCCCCGAAGCTGTTTTAATACGAGGTGTAGAGGGATTTGGCGGCCCCGGAAAGCTTACAAAGCATCTTCAGATTGACCGTAGTCTTAACGGCGAAAATCTTGTTACTTCTGATAAACTCTGGATAGAAGATGACGGATTTAAATGCAAATATACAACCGACAAACGTGTAGGTATTGAGTACGCTACTGAAGAATACAGGAATATTCTGTGGCGATTTATTATGGAGGAAAAGATATGAAAATTGTACTGCAACGTGTTAAAAACGCATCCGTTTCGGTGGGTGGAAATATAATTGGAGAAATTGGAAAAGGATATCTTGCGCTCATTGGCGTATCCAACACTGATACAAAAGAAATTGCGGATAAGCTTTCCGACAAAATCTCTAAACTTCGTATTTTTGAAGGCGAAAATGGTAAAACCAACCTTTCTGCATCTGATGTCGGAGGAGAAATACTTATTGTTTCGCAGTTTACGCTTTATGCCGATTGTAAGAAGGGTAACCGCCCCAGTTTTACTAACGCCGGCAGTCCCGACCTTGCAAATGAGCTTTATGAATACTTTATTGAAATTTGCAAACCAAAATTCAAAAAAGTTGCCCACGGCGAGTTTGGTGCGGATATGCAGGTTTCACTTGTTAATGATGGTCCGTTCACCGTTATACTCGACAGCGATGTACTTTGAGACAAAAAAACCGGACTTTTTTTGTCCGTTTTTTTAATAATTCTATTGCAATATACACACTTTTGTGATAAAATAACTATATGCAATTGGCAGAGTAGGTTCAGACACGTTAAGTGATGAAAGGACGGGAAGTTGCCTTTCGTACGAAAAATCTTACGATTTGCGATGTCTTTACCGCATTCCGCTGCCACCAAAGAGCAAAATCTATTCCTTCTCTTTTGTGGCTTTACTTAAGGAAGGAGTTTTTTTATGCACAAATCACACTTATTTTCAAAGATAACACTTAAGAAGCTTTGTATTCTTTCTCTTATGACTGCTATAACAGCCATATTATCAATTTATTGCACTTTCCGTATCGGAAATGCAATAAAAATTCCGTTTAAATTTGTTTCGGTATTTCTTAGCGCCGTTATGTTTGGCCCGTTCTGGGGCGGAACTATAGCCGTTTTAGGCGACATTTTAAATGTTTTTCTTGCTCCGTCCGGTCCGTGGATTCCGATGATTACTTTAATTGAATTTTTAAATGGCGTTGTTTTTGGCATTTTCTTTTATAAATTTTCTTACGAATCCAAAAGCTATTATTTACGCACACTCATCTGTTGTCTGGTACTGCTGTTTATTGATATGATTTTAACTTCATCTGTTTTAACAGGTGTCGGATATTTCCCATCCTTTACAACAGCACTGATTATACGATTTCCTGCAGGTATAATAAAAATCTTTATTCAGGGTATTTTTATAATCATAAGCAAGAAATATATTAAAAGATTTAACCTGATTGGAGGTAAGGATTTTGAGTAATTTTATTGACTATGCCAACAGTTTTCAGGCAGTTGCAAGACTTGAACTTGAATGTATTAAAAGATTATGCGAAATCCTTGGCAATCCACAAAATGATTTGAAATTCATACATATTGCCGGCACAAACGGCAAAGGCTCTGTATGTGCAATGTTGCAGACCGCCCTTACTCACGCAGGATATAAAACCGGAAAATACACATCTCCCAACCTTATCAGCGTATGCGAAAGAATATCAATTGATGGCGTGGACATAGCAAACGAAGACCTTGAAATAATTATGTCAAAAGTGAAGTCCGGTGCGGATATTATAAAGGAAGAAACTGGCGCTTACCCTACGCAGTTTGAGCTTTGGACTGCCGCCGCATTTTTGTATTTCAAACAGCAAAAAGTTGATATTGTAGTTCTTGAAACAGGTCTTGGCGGCGAAAGAGATGCAACAAACGTTATTCCCACTCCCCTTTGCTCTGTTATAACTCCAATATCGTTTGACCATCTGTCGTATCTTGGTAATGATATACGTGAAATTGCAAAGGCAAAGTCCGGAATTATTAAAGGTCCGAAAGGAATTACCGTATGCTCCGGGCAACTGCCTGAAGTAATGGAAGTTATCGAAAAAAAGGCATTCGAAACAAATAATGAGCTTATAATTGCAAAGGACATATGTTCAAAAGAAATTTCCGGAATTTATGAAATTTTTGATTTCGAAGATATAACGGATATTATGTGCGGTCTTGGCGGTATACATCAGCTTGAAAATGCCTCTATTTCTATAACTGCTCTTAAAAAGCTTGGTATTGATAACACAAGTATAAAATATGGCATTGAAAATGCAAAAAATCCCGCAAGGTTTGAAATGCTGTCAAAACAGCCTCTTGTTATATTCGACGGAGCACATAACCTTTCAGGTGCACAGGTACTTGCGGAAAGTCTTGAAAGATATTTTGAAAGCGAAAAATTTACATTTGTTACGGCGTTTATGGAAGATAAGGATTATTCTTCTATGATAAACCTTTTCGCTCCGTTTGCAAACAGATTTGTTGCTAGCCAAGTCCCCGAAAATCCAAGGGCACTTAGTGCAAAAAAACTTGCTGAAACAATAGAAAAATCCGGTATAACAGCAAGCTATAATTCAAGTGTTTTTGCGGCACTTGATAATGCAATTTCCGATGAAAAAATTGTGATTTGCGGTTCACTTTATTTATACAGTTTTATAAAAGACTATTTTTCTCAAAACCCTTTACAATAGGAAAACTTTAGTGTATACTATATAGAGAGAAATTATAAGTTTTGGGGGGATAATGTTGGGCGCTTTTAAAATTAACGGCGGAAACCAACTTCACGGAAACGTACAGATTAGTGGCGCTAAAAATGCTGCTATTGCTATAATACCTGCATCTCTTCTTTCTGAAGGTGTCTGCAGAATAGAAAATTTACCTTATATCAAAGACGTTAACTATATGCTTGAAATTCTTGAAAAGCTTGGTTCAAAAGTAACAAGAATAAGTGACCATATAGTTGAAATTGATAATTCAAACATTACTTCTCATGTGGCTGATTATGACATCGTTCAGCGTATGAGAGCATCATACTATCTTGTAGGCGCACTTCTCGGCAGATTTAAAAAAGCCGCTGTAAGTATGCCCGGCGGATGTAACTTTGGCGAACGCCCCGTCAACCTTCATAAAAAAGGGTTTGAGCTTATGGGCGCGGACGTTAATCTTCAGGGTGGTACTTTTGCCACTGAAGCAACACATCTTCACGGCGCAAACATATATTGCGACCTTGTAAGTGTTGGTACAACCATCAATCTTATGATCGGTGCCGTTCTTGCCGACGGTCTTACTACCATTGAAAATGCCGCAAAAGAGCCGCATGTTGTTGACGTTGCAAACTTCCTGAACTCTATGGGTGCTAACGTTAAAGGTGCCGGTACTGATTCTATAAGAATTAAAGGCGTTAAAAAGCTTTCCGGTTGCACATATTCGCTTATTCCCGACCAGATTGAGGTTGGTACATTTATGATGGCAGCAGCTGCTACAGGCGGAGATGTTACTATTGAGAACGTTATTCCGAAGCATATGGATGCAGTTAGTGCAAAGCTTGTTGAAATGGGCGTTGATATTATCGAAAACGACGAAAGCATCAGAGTAAAAAGAACCGGCCCTCTTAAATGCGCTAACGTTAAAACTCTTCCCTATCCGGGATTTCCGACTGACCTTCAACCCCTTATTGTTGCTCTTCTTGCAAGCGCAAATGGTACAAGCATTGTTAATGAAGACGTATGGGAAAACCGCTTCCAGTATGTTGGCGAACTTCGCAGAATGGGCGCAAATATTACGGTAAACGGCAGAGCCGCTGTAATTCAGGGTACTAAACATCTTGTTGGCTGTCCTGTTACTGCTACCGACCTTCGTGCCGGTGCGGCAATGGTTGTTGCAGGTCTTATGGCTGATGGTGAAACTATTGTTAATGAAAATAAATATATCGACCGAGGATACGAATATTTTGAAACAAAACTTCGCGAGCTCGGTGCAGATATTGAACGTATAGAAGACTGATGATAGAATTTTGTTCTCTTTCCAGCGGAAGCAGCGGAAATGCGGTTTTTCTTGAATGTGACGGAACTGCAGTTCTTATCGATTGTGGTCTTTCCTGTCGGCGTATTTGCGATATGCTCCGGCAGATAGGTAAAAATCCTGAAGATATTTCAGGTGTGCTTGTTACACACGAGCATTCGGACCATATTAAAGGAATTTCTGTTCTTACAAGAAAATATCATATCCCCGTTTATTCCGCAAAACAAACATTTGAAAATATGCCGGAAACAAACAGTGTTGCAAAAGATTGTCAGCACTTTATATCTTCCGGCAATGAATTTTCTATAGGAAACATTGATGTTCTCCCCTTTTCAATCCCTCACGATGCGGCAATGCCGTTTGGATATGCTTTCCAGATTGGTGGTAAAAAGGTTTGTGTTGCTACAGATATGGGGAAAATTGATTCGGAAGTTGCTCTGCATCTTAAAGGCAGTGACTTAATTTTACTTGAAAGCAATCACGATGCACAGATGCTTATAGATGGTCCTTATCCCTATTTCCTTAAGCGAAGAATTTTAAGCGAGAACGGGCATCTTTCAAACGAGCAATCGGCAAAGCTTGCTCTTTCCCTCGCAAGAACAGGAACCAAATACTTTTTATTCGGGCATTTAAGCGACACAAATAACACGCCCGATATTGTTTTAAATACAATGCTTTCTTCCTTTGAAACGGAAGGATTTTATAACGGCAAGAATGTTGACATTGCCGTTGCAAACCGATATTCACCAAGTAAATTATATACATTATAGGATGTGTTTTTTATGTATAACAAAATAAAAGGTATTAAAAGAATTGTAATTAAGGTTGGCACTTCTACTTTAACTCATCAGACAGGCAGACTTAATATCCGCCGCGTTGAAAGTCTTGTTAAGGTTATTTCCGACCTCAAAAATATGGGCAAAGAAATTATTCTTGTAAGCTCCGGTGCTATCGGTGTTGGTGCAGGATGCATGGGAATGACGCAGCGTCCGCGCGAAAAGGTTGCAAAACAAGCTGCAGCGGCCGTTGGTCAGTGCGAGCTTATGAACATTTACGCAAAGATGTTCCGCGAATATGAACATACAGTTGCACAGATTCTTCTTACAAAAGATGTTGTTGAAGTGCCCGAATCCAAAGAAAATGCAATAAATACATTTATGAAACTTCTGGAATACGGTGTTATTCCTATTGTTAATGAAAACGACACTATTTCAACAAAAGAAGCAGAATTTGGTGATAACGATACTCTTTCCGCTGTTGTTGCCGTTCTTGCAGAAGCAGGACTTCTTGTTATTCTTACCGATATTGACGGCGTGTATGACAGTAATCCGAAAGAACACAACGATGCTAAAATGATAGATATTGTCGAAAACGTTGAAGATATTATGGATGTTGCCGGCGGCGCCGGTTCTTCCTTTGGCACAGGCGGTATGATAACCAAGCTTGAAGCCGCAAAAATTGCCGGCGTAAAAGGAATACATACAATTATTATGAATGGTTCAGCACCCAAACGATTATATGACATAACTACCGGAACACCCGTAGGAACTCTTATTAAAGGAGATGCTTCCAAATGAACGAACTGCATATAAAAGGTGCTAAAGCAAAAGAAGCATCTGCACGACTTGCAACAGTTTCAACTGTGCAGAAAAATAATGCTCTTTCGCTTTGTGCAAAGGCACTTGTTAAAAATAGCGATAAAATTATTGCGGCAAATAAAATTGATATAGGCAATGCTAAAGAAAAAGGAATAACTCCTGCAATGCTTGACAGGCTTACCCTTACCCCTGAACGTATCGGACAGATTGCAGAAGGCATTATGCAGATTATATCTCTTAACGACCCGATTGGCGAAATAGTAGAACAAACTGTTCGTCCAAATGGTCTGCAAATTGGTGCAAGACGTGTTCCTATCGGCGTTATTGGCGTTATTTATGAAGCGCGTCCGAATGTTACTGCCGATGTTGCGGCACTTACACTTAAAACATCAAATGCGGCTATCCTACGCGGTGGAAGTGAAGCTATCAATTCCAATAAAGCTATGGTTGAAGTTATAAACGGTGCATATAAAGAAGCCGGTCTTCCCGAAGGAACACTCCAGCTTATTGAAGATACTTCAAGAGAAACTGCAGTTGAGTTTATGAAACTTAACGATTATCTTGATGTGCTTATCCCCCGCGGCGGCGCAGGTCTTATAAAAACAGTTGTAAATAATTCAACCGTGCCTGTTATTGAAACCGGTGTTGGTAATTGTCATACATTCGTGGATGACAGCGCTGATTTGGAAATGGCTCTTAATATTGCCGTTAATGCCAAATGCTCCCGCCCTGCAGTTTGCAACGCTATGGAAACACTGCTTGTGTCAAGTGCAGTTGCAGAAAAGTTTTTACCTGTACTTGCTGACAGAATGGCAGAATATAACGTTGAAATACGC
Source organism: Clostridia bacterium (assembly GCA_045644605.1). GTDB lineage: Bacteria > Bacillota > Clostridia > RUG12999 > RUG12999 > RGIG4103. The sequence continues at coordinate 8,045 of JAZRHB010000016.1, read as the reverse complement.
GGATGCGGAGAAACAAGAAAATATATTTCAGCTGTTCCCGCAACCGATGAAGATTTTGCTACTGAATTTCTTGATTATAAGCTTGCGGTTAAGGTTGTTTCCGGAATTGATGAAGCAATTTCACATATTACCAGATACTCAACCGGTCACTCTGAAGCGATCATAACAAATAGCTACGAAAATTCACAGAAGTTTTTAAATGAAATTAATTCTGCAGCGGTATATGTTAACGCATCAACACGTTTTACCGATGGGTTTGAATTTGGACTTGGCGCAGAAATTGGTATCAGTACACAAAAAATGCATGCCAGAGGTCCAATGGGACTTAAGGCACTTACAACAATTAAGTATGTTATATACGGAAACGGACAGATACGATGAAAAGTGTATATGTAGGAATGAGCGGCGGAGTTGACAGTTCTGTCGCTGCTCTTTTATTAAAACAGCAGGGATATGATGTTACCGGATTTACCCTTGATTTATGGGGTGAGTCTTCTGATTATGCCGATATAAAAGATATTTGCGACCTTATCGGTATTAAACACGAAATAATAAGTATTCGTGATGTGTTTAAATCCAGGGTTGTTGAGCCTTTTTTAAATGAATATAAAAATGCAAGAACACCTAATCCGTGTATTTTTTGCAATAAATATATCAAGTTCGGGTATATGATTGATTATATCTCCGGCAAAGCCGATTATGTTGCAACCGGACATTATGCAAAAGTTGTTCATAACGAAGAAACCGGCAGATATTATTTTAAAAAAAGCTTTGATGAAGGAAAAGACCAGACATATATGTTCTATACCCTGTCGCAAGAGCAGATTTCAAAAATACTGATGCCGCTTGGCGAATTTCAAAAGTCTGAAATTCGTGAGATTGCTAAAAAACACGGCATAAAATCGGCAGATGCACCCGACAGTCAGGACATTTGTTTTCTCGAAGGAAAAGACCTTACAACATTTATTAAAGACAACGCTCCCGACCAGTTCAAACTGGGAGATATAGTAAATATAAACGGCGATATTTTAGGAAAACATAATGGTATTTCGTGTTATACAATCGGTCAGCGAAGAGGGCTTGGAATTGCATCAGAAAAGCGCATATACGTTGTTGGAATAAATGCTGATGACAATACCGTTATTCTTGACGAAGAAAAGTATTTGTTTACCGATACAGTAAGAGTAAGGGATATTAACTTCCTGCCGTTTGAAAATTTGGAAGAACCGGTTCGGGTGACAGCAAAAATAAGGTATAAAGCTGTTCCGGCGGATGCAATCCTTGAAAAAACAGACTATGGAGTAGTTGCAAGATTTGACTCCCCTGTTCGTGCGGCAACGCCCGGTCAGTCAATTGTATTTTATGATGGTGATATTCTCGTAGGTGGCGGAATTATAATATGAAAAAGGGACTCATTCGAGTCCCTTTTTTATTGTGGATACAACAAGGTTCCGGGGTCCCGTCCGCAATCTTTGATTGCGTTGACGGGTCGGGTTCTTATTGTGTTGCAAATTTTATAAGTGCATCTTTCGGAATAACACCAATTGATTTGCTGACCATTTCGCCGTCTTTAAAGAGCATAAGGGTCGGTATTGTCATTATTCCGTATTTGCTGGCAAGAAGAGGATGTTCATCAACATTTATCTTGCCTACAACAACATCGGTCTGCTCGTCGGCAAATTCTTCAACTACGGGTGCCAGCATTTTACACGGTCCGCACCAGCTTGCCCAAAAATCTACCAAGACTGGTTTTTCATTTTTAAGAACAACTTCTTCAAAGTTGTCTGATGTAATTTCAATATACATAATTATCTCCTGAATTATACACCGCTGTATGCCGCAAAACCACCGTCTATCGGCACTACAACGCCATCAACAAATCCTGACGCTCCGTCGTCTGCAAGCCAAAGAACTGTACCAACAAGTTCTTCTGGTGAGCCAAATCTGTCCATAGGTGTATTTGTTAATATTTTTTCTGCTCTCGGTGCAAAAGAACCGTCCGGATTGATAAGTAAATCTCTGTTCTGATTTGTAATAAAGAATCCCGGTGCAATTGCATTAACACGAACACCAACTTTTGAGAAATGAACTGCAAGCCACTGTGTAAAGTTGGAGATTGCCGCTTTTGCTCCGCTGTATGCAGGAATTTTTGTAAGCGGTGTAAATGCGTTCATTGAAGAAATATTGATTATATTTCCTTTACCTTTTGCAGACATATCTTTAGCAAACACCTGTGTAGGAATAAGTGTTCCCAAAAAGTTTAAGTTAAATACAAAGGATACCCCTTCCGGATCAAGGTCGAAGAATGTTCTTACATCTTCAACTGTATTATTGATATCTTCCGGATAGAGATATTCTTTTGTTGTGTTACCTTTTGCATTGTTACCGCCTGCACCATTGATGAGAATGTCGCATGTGCCGAAATCTTTTTTGATTTCTTCGTATGCAGCCTGAAGGCTTGCAAGCTCAAGTACGTTTGCCGCATATCCTTTTGCGATGCCGCCTTCAGCTACGATATCAGCTGCAACTTTTTCAGCTGCATCAAGTCTTAAGTCAAGAACTGCAGTTTTTGCACCACACTGCGAAAGTGCTGATGCGAGTGTGCTGCAAAGCACGCCGCCACCGCCTGTTACAACGGCAACTTTTCCTGTTAAGTCTACTTTAAATGGAACTTTCATTTGTTTTACCTCTTTTCTTAGTCTTTTAAATCATGCGCTATTGCATCTCTATACCATTTGAGTTCGCCTCTCATAATATAGAGCATAATTTTAATTTTCCAGTCAATACGATCCGGCGATGCAATGTATTCCATACTTGGTTCCCAACCAAGACGAGAATCCACTTCAAGATACGGAATGCTTTCTTTTGCATTCTCAATTTCTACATTCATAAAGCTTTCTATTTCATCTACAAGTATTCCAATTTCTTTTGCAACTGTTGAAGCATGAAGTTTTATACTTTTGATATTAACTTCTTTTGTATTTATAACCGTCTGCTCAACATGGCTTATATATAACCATATCTTATATCCGTTTTATGGATTTCAAACATGCGTTTTCCGAAGTCATATTTATCTTCTTTTTGCAACATGGGAACACCCTTTATTTTTATTAGAAAGTACTCTTGCCCTATTATTATAAATTATACCATAACTTTTTAATATATACAATACCAAAAACAAAAAAAGCTTGGAATTTCCAAGCTTTTTATTAATATTAGTCAAGGCCGCAGCTTACGCATTTTTGCATTTCCCGAAACATCTGCATCATCATATACAAGTGCATTGTCGCAAATAACTGCATCGCCTTTAACAACTGCATTGTCAAGAATTCCTGCGTTGACGCACACCCATGCATTTCCTTCATGGGAAAGATTGTTTTCTCTACAAACAAAACCACCACATTCTCCTGCTTTTACATCAGAAAAATCAACAAGTGCTTTTACTCTGTATGCCATTCTTGCCCATTATACCTGTTGTTCAACAAGTTCGTATTTTTTTATTCCAATGTCCTTCTTTCTTAATGACATTTATTAGAAATTGAGTTCGATAAGTCCTTTGTTAAGGTAATCTGTCATTTTGTGGCAACCGTCTTTAGTGATTGCAGCACCGATTTCCCATCTACAACCAAAACCTTTACCCATAATGAAGGTATCTACCTGGAATGTCATGTTTTCTTCAAGCGGATAATCTGAAGATGTTTCCATCCACGGAGCTTCAACTTCGATCATACCTGTACCGTGACATGGTCCGTATACGAAGCTGTCTTTGTATCCGTTTTCAACATAAAGGTTATAGAATCCTTTAGCTACATCACTTGCAATTACGCCTGCTTTAAGCTGGTCGATTGTCCAGTCGTGAGCCTGTTTAGCAAATTCAACAACTTTTCTTCTTTCACCTTCGAGTTTACCCATTACAACCGGAAGACCGATTGCCGGAGAATAACCGTCAATTTTAGCAGAAAGGTTAAGCTGAACGATATCGCCTTTACCAATTGTTCTGTAACCTGAACGGCTGATAGCGTGGCTTGTTGATTTTTCACTGAATACGTACATCGGGAGACCTTCGTATTCTGCACCTTCTTCGTAAATAACTTTCTGAGCGATACCAACCATCTGGAGTTCTGTTACACCCGGTTTGAGGTTACGGATAACTTCATCTGTAGCAAGGTCAACAATACGGAAACCTTCCTGGATACAAGCAAGTTCGTTAACGCTCTTGATTTTACGAAGTTCAACCATAATATCGTTACATTTAACGATTTCAGCTTTCGGGAAGCTTTCTTTAAGTCCTTCAAAAATCGGAAGAGTACATTCAACGTAGCTACCGAGACCGATTTTGATGTTTTCGCCTGTTACGCCGATTGCTTTGAATACATCTTTGAATGTATCAGCGTGAAGTTCCGGATAAGACGGGTCAGCTGATTCTCTGAATTCTCTTAAGCAGAAAATTTTGTCCATTTTTGCAACGTCCTGTGCGAAAATGATACATTCAGGACCAACCATAAGAGCTGCGTCTCCGTTTGCTGCAATTGCAACACCTGCACGTTCAAAAAGAGGCCAGAAGCCGCTGAAATATCTTGCGTTAGCGTAGTCAGATTCGGTACTTGAAACAACCATTACGTCAAGACCTCTGTCGCGAACGAGTTTTGCTGCTCTTGCAACTCTCTCCTTATATTCGTGATCGGGAATACAAATTCTGTTTGCCATTTTAAATTACCTCCTAAATTTAAACATAATAATGTTATTATATATAATATACCTTAAATTTACATCTTCGTCAAGTAATAAACTAACATTTTTTATATTTTTTTAACATTTTTTACAAATATTAATTTTTCTTTATATTTTCAAGACTGATTTAATGATGCTTTTTTGTACATTCCGGTCACAATACATATTTTTGTTTCATCCGCAAATAATATTTCACGAGGTGATTAATTTGGGAATAAGCCATGTAAGTCTTACAACTTTAATGGAATCCGATGCAAAGGCTTGTGATTACTACAATTCCCTGCCGGAGCACATTAAAGAAAAAATCAAAAACAGCGAAGAAAACATTACTTCTTTTGAATCATTAAAAGAATACGCACAAAATCTGCTTCGCGGATAAAAAGTTAAAAAAGTCACAAAAAAGTGACTTTTTTTATTGACTTTTATTAGTGTTTGATATATTATAATACTATCTTACTAATGTAGGGGGACAGAAAAATGACAAGGTTAAAAAGAACCGTCCAACTTGATTTTCACACACTGCCGAAAATAACTGATTTTGGTGAAGATTTTGATGCAAAAGAATTTGCAAAAACTCTTGCCGATGCACACGTTCAGTCTATAAACGCTTTTGCAATATGCAACATCGGGTTTGCATATTATCCCACCAAAATCGGCACTCCGCACCCTTATTTAAAAGGTGATATGTTTGGTGATATTGTACGCGAATGTCACGCAAAGGGCATTGAAGTTGTTGCATATGTTAATGCAACGCTGTCGCACGAACAAGAAAGAAAACATCCGGAATGGTGCAGAATTGACGATACCGGTCATATGCTTACAGGACAAGACCGCGCAAGCAACTTTTTCAGAACGCTTTGTTATAATTCCGACGGATATAAAGAATATCTTCTCGGAGTTGTAAAAGAAATTTGCGAATACGACATTGACGGTATGTTCTTTGACTGCATTTATCCCCGCCCGTGTTACTGCAATAAATGTACGGAAGATATGATTGCGCGAGGTATCGATATTAATGATAAAGCATCTGTTACAGCTTTTACATTTGAAAATATACAAAAGCTTGCGCAGGAGCTTCGTGATATTGTACCTAAAGATAAAAACATTATTTACAACGCTATCCCGATTGAGCACAACCGCGAAAGACAGTACCGTGGCGAAATTGAGCATCTCCCGATAGCCTGGGGATACGAAGCCGTTCCTATGGATGCCGCATATCAGCGTGCGTGGTTTGGAGAAGATAAGGTTCTTTATATGACCGGCAGATTCCAGAAATCCTGGGGCGATTTTGGCGGATACAAAGGCAAGGTTGCACTTCAGAGCGATATGTATGATGCTCTTATCAACGGTATCGGTATTTGTATCGGTGATCATATGCATCCTGCAAGAAATCTTAACAAAGATATGTATAAACAGTTCGGCGAAATTTTTGAAGAATACATGCAGTATGAAAAATGGACTGACGATGCAAAGCTTATTGCTGATGTTGCAATCCTTCGTAATTTATTTGACCCCAGATCGCTTGCCACAGGCAAGGACAGCCGTAACTATATTGCCGTTCAGGGCGCCAGCCGTATCCTTGCAGAGCTTAAATATAATTTTGATGTTATCAACGAAAAAATGGATTTTGATAAATATAAAGTTATTATTCTCCCCGACGGTGCTGTCATGACAGATAATCTTAAGTCTAAGCTTGATACATACATCAAAAATGGCGGCAAAGTTCTTTCCACTGGTGAAAGCGGACTTAACAAAGACAAGACAGGCTTTGCACTTGATGCGTGGAATTTCCTTGAATTTGATAAGATTGAAACAACAGATAATTCTTTCTATTCTCCTAAAAAGGATATTGAGGAAATCAATCTTGATTGGGCAATGTATGCGCCGGGAATTTTGATGAAAAATAAAAGCGGTGAAGAGATTGCATCCCACGTTCCTGCATATTTCACAAAGCACTGGGATGGACTTCACGGATATTTCTACACTCCTCCTGCAAAGGAAAGCGGTTACAGCGCAATGGCAATGAGCGAAAATGTTTGTCAGATAAGCTTTAAAGTTTTTGAAGCATACGGACAGTTCTTCTCTCCGTTCCACAGAAATCTTGTTAAATATGCACTTGAAAGATTTATTGAAGAGCCTAAAATCAAAGCTCCGAAAATGCCTGTTACATCAAGGGTAACAACAACTGAAGCTGATGATTATACACTTCTTCATGTTAAGGTTACATATCCTGAAAACCGCGGAAAGTTAGGACTGATTGATGACCATAACGTTCTTCCGGCAGGATTTGAGGTTAAAGTAAAAGGCGAATATAAAGCCGTTAAGCTTTTACCGTCTGAAAATCCTGTAGATTTCAAATACGAAAACGGATACACAACTGTTACACTTCCCGAAATTACAGGATACAGCATGTTCCTTTTGGAAAAATAATACAACAAAAAGCCACGTTTCAAATGAAACGTGGCTTTAATTTTTGTTTAAGATAAGTACTCTTTTACGATGTTATTTAATAAACGACCGTCAAATCTTCCTTTTACTTTAGGCATTACTGCACCCATAACTTTTCCCATTTCTCTCATGGAAGTAGCGCCGGTTTCAGTAACCACTGCCTTTACAATTGCTCTTACTTCATCTTCAGTGAGCTGTTCCGGTAAATACGGCATCAATATTTTAACCTTAGCATTGAGTTCATCAATAAGGTCCTGTCTGCCGCTTTTTTCATAATCAGGCAAAGCGTCTTTATAACGTTTTACTTCTTTAGCGATTATGTCAATTACACCTTCGTCGTCAAGCTCAGCTTTATTGTCTTTTTCGTACTGCAGAAGGGCGGCGCGTACCATTTGAATGGCATCTTTGCGCACGTTATCCTTTTCACGCATAGCGATTTTCAGTTCATCCAGAAGTTTTTCCTTCAAAGACATAATATCACCGTTTATTTAAACTTTCTTTTTCTAGCCGCTTCGGATTTCTTCTTTCTTTTAACACTCGGCTTTTCATAGTGCTCACGTTTTCTAATTTCGGATAAAACGCCATCTTTTGCGCAAGAACGCTTAAAACGTCTCAGAGCGCTATCTAAAGATTCATGATCTTTTAATCTAATTTCTGACATTACTGATTCCCTCCCTCCGCTCAAACAAGTGCGGAATTGTAAAAACAATTCATCTTTGTCGCAAATTTTACTCCGCTACAAAATCACAAGAAATATTATACGACAAATTTCATTCAATGTCAAGACTAAGTTTAAATTTTTTTATATATTTCATCAAATTGTAAGGAAAATGTTTTATTGAACTTTAAATTTTGTCCACAATTTA
>JAZRHB010000015.1:0-1943 GCA_045644605.1 Clostridia bacterium | reverse complement strand
TTTTGTATATAACTTTGAAACAAAACAGATAGAACGCAGTTTTGACCTTAATAAGCTGAACTGTGCGCTGCCACAGCAGGGGCCTGTAGGTCTTACGATAGCAGTATCAAAAGACGGTAAAACAGCGGTGCTTACAAACTACGGCCCGGAAGAGGAAATAAAGAATTTTGATGATTATACAATAAACCTTAAAACAGGCAGAGTGCGCAGGGGTGCGAAAAAAATAGAAACACTTCCTATTGCACAGCCGTTGTGGAATACTGTCGGCGGATGGAGAAGCGGCAGCCTTATTATGGGAGAAGAAAATGAATATTATCTTGAACTTGCCGAAACCGGATACGTTAACGGAATAAAAATCGTTACAACCTTGGTAAGTACGGGCGGAGAAGGCGGTATTTTAAGAGTTGACTATCCCTTTGCACCAAGCCGTTCGCGTTTTGTCGGCGGGGGATTTGAGTTTATAATGCCAACAGAAAACATACCGCAAAGTGTGGCGGACTATCCGGATTACGATTTACTTACATCAGATGATATGCTTGGAATTGCGGAAGAAGTAAAAATTGTGGATATAAAAAAGAAATCAGCAATTAATAATCATGCTGAATCGACTGTAATAAAAGATGTTTACGGATATAATAAAAGAATTTATCGCATTGATGAAGTCTATACAACTTTAAGATCTATCGGTGAAGCCAAAAAGCTTACAATGTATTTTATTGAATATCCTGATAAATCAGAGGAATATGTTGTGCTGTTCTTTAAAACAGGTGCATTTTCCGAAATGGATATTGATATGATGCTCACGAGCTTTGAATTTAAAATGACGCCACTTTACGAAAGTACAAAAGCGCATCTACACAGCGAGTTTTACAGAATATATGCACCGCATTACGAAATTCTTGACCTGCATATTTCAGACTGGAAACAAAACGGAAATGAAGCAATATTTTACTATACAAAAGTGGATAAAAACTATGATAAAGACCCCGACACCGTTGAATATATAATTGAGGCAAGAGAAAGCGGACATCCGTATTATGAGATATATAAACGTGAATATCTTCAGCCGAAAGAGGGTAACTATCAGTTTAAAGTTGTGGACAACAATGGGAAGCTGGAGTTTTATAACAATGCGTATCCAAAAAGCATAGAGAATGCAAAATGGGTGCCTGCGCGAATGGAGGAATGGGGACAATGAAAAAAATAATTTGTTTAATAATTGCTTTACTAATAATATCTGTTACAGTATTTGCAGGGTCAATCCCTGAAGATTTGCTTGTGCAGGAACATTCAAAGCTGTTTGTGGGCAAGGTTGCGGAATATACAATTATTGAAACGCCGAATGCTCCGTATTTTGATATTGACAGCATAACGGTAGTGCCTACAGAGAAGATAAAAGGCGATGTTGAAATCGGCAAGGTTCAAACTTATAACAGATGCAGCAGCGAGGTAAAAAAGCTGCTTCCTGATACGGAATATTTGTTTGCATATTTTGATGAGATTAATTTCTATCTGTACGAAATTGAAGAAAGAAACGGTGGCAAATTTAGTCTTAAAAATTCGCGATTTCCTATGGTTAAAAGGCTGGAGGATAATATAAATAACGGCTATTATGCCGAAATGGAAAAAGAGCGCACCGAAACTGCGGCTTCCCTGCAGTTGCCACCGGAATCCCCTAAGCCTGATACAAATTTCGGGTGGTGGGTTGTCGGCGGCGCGGCTGTTATAGGTGCAGTAATTATTGCCGTATATAAAATAATAAACAAAAACTGAATATTTGTCATAATAAAAGGCAGAAACGTTTAAGCGTTTCTGCCTTTGGTATTATTAGCTTTTTATAAGCCGAAAGAAAAAAGATGAAGAACGGACAATATGAAGGCATAAGGGAGTTATGCCCATGCCCGACGGCGTACATTGGTACGCCAAGGGTGAAGAGTGTCCGT
>JAZRHB010000014.1:0-6433 GCA_045644605.1 Clostridia bacterium | reverse complement strand
TACTTCAGGAGTGATGCGGCCAACGAGTTCTTTAATAAAAATATCGTCGGGACCGATTTTGTCAATAGGCGAAATTGCGCCGTGAAGAACGTGATAAAGTCCATTAAATTCTCTTGTTTTTTCAATGGCAACAACGTCTTTCGGGGTTTCAACAACACATATAACCGAGCGGTCACGTTTTTCGGATGAACAAATAGAGCATGGCTCGGTATCGGTCAGGTTTTTACATATACTGCAGCAAAAAACTTTTTCTTTGGCGTCGGTAATGGCATTTGCAATTGCATATGCCTTTTCTTTTGGCATTTTCAGTATATGAAAAGCAAGACGTGCCGCACTTTTTGACCCGATTCCCGGAAGTGCGGTAAGCTCACCTATAAGTTTTGAAAGCGGTTTTATGTATGACATAATTCTCCTCCTTGGGTTAATACTTTAATTATAACCAAACTGAAGAAAAATAGCAAGTATATTTAATAAATAAAAAAATATGCGGGATAATGTGAATAATTGTATAATAATATACTTGAAAAATTGTAATAAATAAGTTATAATTATATGGAATGTGTTATTTACGAAATTTATATATTATCGCAAAGGATGAGGGAAATGAAAGGACAGATATATTTTGACCATGCGGCTACAACTGCGGTTAAACCCGAGGTTCTTGCAAAAATGCTTCCGTATTTTACGGTTGGTTATGCAAATCCGTCGAGTATATACACCATAAGCAGAACTGCAAGACACGCCGTTGAGGAGTCAAGGGAAACAATTGCACAGTGTATTGGTGCCGAAAAAGATGAAATATTTTTTACATCAGGCGGAACAGAAGCTGATAACTGGGCTATCCGAGGAAGCGCATATGCAAATAAAAATAAGGGGAACCATATTGTAACAACTGCGTTTGAACATCATGCGGTGCTTCATACCTGCCAGCAGCTTGAAAAAGAGGGGTTTGAGGTTACTTACATCAAACCCGACAGCGAAGGTATTATTCACGTTTCCGATATTGAAAACGCAATTACCGATAAAACAATTCTTATTACTGTTATGTTTGCAAATAACGAAATTGGTACAATCCAGCCGATTTACGAAATAGGCAGGCTGGCAAAAGAAAAAGGTATTCTCTTCCATACAGATGCGGTACAGGCGGTTGGCGCGGTGCCGATAAACGTTAAGGAAATGAACATTGATATGCTTTCAATGTCGGCACATAAATTCTACGGTCCTAAAGGAATCGGTGCACTTTATGTAAGAAAAGGTGTACGTCCGCAGGTATTTATGCAGGGCGGTGCACAGGAGAAAAACCGCCGTGCAGGAACCGAAAACGTGCCCGGTATTGTCGGGTTTGCGGCGGCTATCCTTGATGCTTGTATGCATACCGAAGAAAATGCACTCAAATTCGGTCAGATGAGAGATTATCTCATAACCGAGGTTATGAATAAAATCCCGTATGTAAGACTTAACGGTCACATAAGCAAGAGACTTCCCAATAATGCAAACTTCTCGTTTGAATTTATTGAAGGGGAAGCACTGCTGCTTAGTCTTGACCTTGAAGGTATTGCTGCATCAAGCGGTTCAGCTTGTACATCAGGCTCGCTTGACCCGTCACACGTGCTTTTATCAATCGGTCTTCCGCACGAAATTGCGCACGGCTCGCTGCGTATAACACTGGGTGATGATAATACTTATTACCAGATAGATTATCTTGTTGAAAAACTTATAGCAATAGTAGACAGACTTCGTAAGATGTCGCCGCTTTATCACGAAAACTAAGGAGGAAATAACGTGAAAAATCACGTTATTTCCTCCGGCGGGATTAAATGCACCGCCGAATTTTCGTGCCTTAAAGGCACGAAACGGCGATGTGCATAATTTCCATTATACGCCTTATCTGCCCACGAAAAGTGCGTATATATTTTTAAATTACTATTTGTGGGCAGAAAGGCTATGGAAATTATTATGGAATATACAAAAGAAGTTATGGAACATTTTGTGAACCCTCATAACGTGGGTGAACTTGAAAATGCTAACGCAGTTGGCGAAGTTGGTAATGCCAAATGCGGAGATATTATGAGAATGTCAATGTTTATTGAAGACGGCATTATTAAAGATATCCGTTTCAAAACATTTGGCTGCGGCGCGGCAATTGCCACAAGCTCTGTTGCAACCGACCTTGTTAAAGGAAAAACCCTTGAAGAAGCTCTTATGGTTACAAATAAGCAGGTTATTGATATGCTTGGCGGACTTCCGGACGTAAAAATCCACTGTTCCGTTCTTGCAGAAGAAGCTATTCATGCTGCTATAGCAAACTACTGCGAACAGACAGGAACAGAGCTTCCGGGACTTAAAAAACATTGCGACGGATGCTGCGAATGCTGTAAAGGTGAGGAATAAGATATGGATATTATTCAGATTTTATCCGAAGAACTTGAGATTTCAAAAAAACAAATAGAAAATACAGTTGCCCTCATTGATGAGGGCAATACTATTCCGTTTATTGCCAGATACAGAAAAGAGGTTACCGGCGGTCTTGACGATACCGTACTTCGCAAGCTTGGTAAACGTCTTGAATATTTACGTAATCTTGCTGAAAAGAAAGAAGACGTTATAAGAATTATAACTGAGCAGGGCAAGATGACGGATGAAATTTTTGCATCTATCGAAAAAGCATCTACAATGCAGGACATAGAAGATATTTACAGACCGTTTCGCCCGAAAAGAAGAACAAGGGCGACTGTGGCAAAAGAAAAAGGGCTTGAACCACTTGCACAGATTATTCTTATGCAGCTTGAAAGTAAAAAGACGCTTTCAGAATTGGCATCGGAATATATAACCGAAGAAGTGCCGACTGTTGAAGATGCACTTGCAGGAGCAAGAGATATTATTGCAGAATCGGTTTCCGATGATGCGGATAAACGTAAACAGGTACGTGAATTTACATATAAAAACGGTATTGTGGTTTCAAAAGGCGCAAAGGAAGAAGAATCCGTATACAGCGGATATTACGAATTTTCCGAAAGCGTAAACAAAATTGCAAACCACAGAATTCTTGCAATCAACCGCGGCGAAAAGGAAGGATTTTTGTCCGTTAAAATTGATGTTGATGAAGAGGCAGTTGTAAAATTGCTTAAAATAGGTGTTGTAATTGGTGAAGGCGAAATGTCGGCGCAGGTTGCACTTGCGGTGGAGGATTCGTATGAAAGACTTATTGCGTCGTCGATTGAACGTGAAATAAGAAATCTTCTTACTGAACGTGCGCAGGAAAAATCAATTGAGCTGTTCTCGAAAAACTTAAAACAGCTTTTGCTTGCGCCGCCGATAAGCGGTAAAAACGTGCTTGGACTTGACCCCGGCTACAGAACCGGTTGTAAGGTTGCGGTTGTTGATTTTACCGGTAAGGTGCTTAATACCGACGTTATTTACTGCACGCTTGACCATCACGACAAGGACAAGGCGAAAAAGACAGTAATAAATCTTATTAATAAACATAATGTAGATATAGTAGCAATCGGTAACGGTACGGCATCAAAGGAATCCGAAATTTTTGTTGCCGGCTTGCTTTCTGAGGTTGACAGAGACGTTAAATATATAATGGTAAGCGAAGCGGGTGCCTCCGTTTATTCTGCATCCGAGGTTGGTGCGGCGGAATTCCCTGATTATGATGTTGCACTTCGCAGTGCGGTATCTATTGCACGTCGTCTTGAAGACCCGCTTGCAGAGCTTGTTAAAATCGACCCGAAATCTATCGGGGTAGGGCAGTATCAGCATGATATGAACCAGAAAAATCTGGAATCGGCACTCGGCGGAGTTGTTGAAGACTGCGTTAACAGCGTCGGTGTTGATGTAAATACCGCATCGCCGCATCTTCTTTCATATGTTGCGGGAATCAACTCATCGGTTGCGTCAAACATTGTTGCATACAGAGAGGAAAACGGCGTGTTTACCGACAGAAAACAGTTTAAAAAGGTAAGTAAGCTTGGTGATAAAGCATTCCTGCAGTGTGCGGGCTTTATGAGAATTACGGGCGGCAAAATGGTGCTTGACAATACGGCGGTGCATCCCGAATCATACGAGCTTGCAAAAGAAATTCTGGAAGTGTGCGGATATTCACTTGATGATGTTAAAAACGGCAACCTGCACGAGCTTAAGAAAAGAGCAAAGCCTGCAGAGCTGGCGGCACTTGCAGAAAAGCACGGCGTTGGTATGCCTACGGTAGAGGATATTATAGGCGAGCTTTTAAAGCCGGGTCGTGACCCGCGCGAGAATCTTGATAAACCGGTACTTCGGAGCGACCTGATGTCAATAGAAAACTTAAAGCCGGGAATGGTGCTTGCGGGTACTGTAAGAAACATTACGGACTTTGGTGCCTTTGTTGATATAGGTGTTCATCAGGACGGTCTTGTGCATATATCACAAATTTCTGACAAATTTGTAAAACATCCTATGGATATTTTATCAGTTGGCGACGTTCGAAAAGTAAAAATTGTTGATATTGACGTAAAAAAGGGTAAAATTGCCCTTTCAATGAGAAATATTGACGAGGGGTTATGCAATTTATCCAATTAAAAGTGCAATATTTCAACAAATTTTACTATTTGCAAATCTTAAAAAAAGTGGTAAAATAGTAGTATATGATAATTTTGGAATTTAGGGGGACTTAAAATGTCTAGTGTTAATTTGAAAGGCATCTATAAAAGATATGCCGGCGGCGTTGAAGCAGTTAAAGATTTCAATCTTGATATACCGGATAAAGAATTCGTTGTTCTTCTCGGACCGTCAGGTTGTGGTAAATCTACAACTCTCCGTATGATCGCAGGTCTTGAAGAAATTACAGAAGGGGAACTCCTTATTGATGATAAAATCGTAAATGACGTTCTTCCAAAGGACAGAGATATAGCAATGGTATTCCAGAACTATGCTCTTTATCCGCATATGACAGTATATGAAAATATGGCTTTTGGTCTTAAACGTAAAAGAACACCGAAAGCTGAAATCAAAAGAAGAGTTACAGAAGCTGCAAAAATTCTTGATATAGAACACCTTCTTGACAGAAAGCCGAAGGCTTTGTCAGGTGGTCAGCGTCAGCGTGTTGCGCTTGGTCGTGCTATCGTTCGTGAACCGAAAGTATTCCTTATGGACGAACCGCTTTCAAACCTTGACGCTAAACTCAGAACTCAGATGAGATCTGAAATCAGCAAACTTCACAAACGTCTTGCTACAACATTTATCTACGTTACACATGACCAGATTGAAGCTCTTACAATGGGTACAATCATCGTTGTTATGAAAGACGGTATCATCCAGCAGATTTCTTCTCCGCAGGATCTTTACGACAAACCGGCTAACCTCTTTGTTGCAGGATTTATCGGAACACCGAGAATCAACACAATGGATGTTGTAATTGAACAGAGAGAAGACGGACTTTACGCTGCATTTGGCGATCAGGCAGTTAAGCTTAATGAAACTAAAGCTAAAGCTCTTGAAGCAGGCGGTTACATCGGTAAAGAAGTAGTTCTTGCTATTAGACCGGAATCTGTACACGATGAACAGATGTTCATTTCTGCAGTAAGTGACAGCGTTGTTGAAGCAACTATTGACCTTGCTGAAGCAATGGGTTCAGAAACATATCTTTACTTCCAGCTCGGCGGTGCTGAATTTATTGCACGTGTTAATGCAAGAAGCACTGCTAAAATTGGTGATGTAGTTAAATTTGCGTTTGAACCGGAAAGTCTCCACTTCTTTGATAAAGAAACAGAACTTCTTATCATCTAATTATAATAAATGTAAAGCCTCCTGATTTGGGAGGCTTTTTATTTCTAAAAAAACAAGGGTTACGGGACTAAGACAGTAATCTCCGATTATGCTATCGGGGGATGTTTTTTACGGAGGATAAAATGAGAAAAGTATCAGATGCATTTAAACTTTCAAATGGATATGAAATTCCGTGTATCGGGTTTGGTACGTGGCAGATAAACGGCGATGAAACTGCGGAAAATGCGGTTATAAATGCAATTAATGACGGATATCGTCATATAGATACTGCCGCAATATATGACAATGAAACAGGGGTTGGAAAAGCCGTTAAAAATTGCGGAATAAAAAGGGAAGAGCTTTTTATAACCAGTAAGGTATGGACTACAATGCGCGGATATGACAATACGCTTGAGGCGTTTGACGAGTCGATGGGAAAGCTTGGGCTTCGGTATCTTGATTTATATCTTATTCATTGGCCTGCGTCAAAAAACAGATTTGAAGACTGGGAAAAAATAAACATTGAAACGTGGCGGGCACTTATAAAGCTTTATAAAGAAGGCAGAGTACGTGCAATTGGTGTATCAAACTTTTTGCCGCACCATCTTGAAGCGCTTATGCAGAGCGAAATAAAGCCTATGGTAAATCAGATTGAGTTTCATCCCGGAAAAATGCAGGAGGAAGC
>JAZRHB010000013.1:0-8735 GCA_045644605.1 Clostridia bacterium | reverse complement strand
GAAGAATTTATCCGTATTACATACCGTACAAAGTCCCGAAACAAAAATGTTTTCTTCCTTTAATCCGACTGAAACCAGTATTTCCGTATTGGCACGCCATAAGTCTATGTATGCCTTATCGTTTTTATATTCTATGCAATCTGAAAGACCGTTTTCTTCAAACTCGGCGGCAACCTCAAGCCCCGTTTCAAAATGGCACTGCCCTATTGACGGACCTATAGCTGCACGGATTTCTGATGCCTCGGCACCAAAGCTTGTTTCCATTATTGCGGCGGCATTTGCCGCTATTCCGGCTACCGTGCCACGCCATCCTGCGTGTACGCAGGCTATGCAGGACGCATCCTTTGAATACAAGAGTACAGGTACACAGTCAGCATAAAAAATCACAAGCGGAATATTTTTAACATTCGTCACAAGTCCGTCCGTATCACGAATATCAGACGGCAGATACAGTCCTTTACCCGCATCCTCTTCGGTAACAATTTTTATGTTTGATGTGTGCGTCTGATGTGACAATACGGTTTTTGTATAGTCTGCACCTATTTCAGAACAAACAATTTTGTAATTGTTTATCAGATTTTCTCGGCTGTCGGGGCGATTTATCCCCATATTAAGACTTGAAAGAGGTCCATCCGAACATCCGCCGTTTTTGGTGGTAAAAATATGTTTTATTCCGCCAAGTACGTCAATTTCATCACATTTAATACCGATTTCATTTATATTTGAAAAACTCATATTATTTCAGCTCCACTATCGTAACTCCGGTATCGCCCTCGCCAAGTCCGCCAAGACGATAGCTTTTAACGGCCTTATTTTGTTTAAGCAGGTCGTGAACAGCTTTTTTAAGTGCGCCCGTACCTTTACCGTGAATAATTGAAAACGTTTTAAGCGAGGAAAGAACGGCATCGTCAATAAATTTGTCAACAGTAACGGTAGCGTCGTATGCGTACATACCGCGAAGGTCAAGCTCGGTTTTTATGCTCATAGACTTACTTGCCACACCACTTCTGCCGCTTAAAATTTTCTGTCCCATTTTCTTGTGCGAAGTATCTTTGATTATCTTGATTTCAGAAACGTTTACCTTGGTTTTCATAATACCGATCTGTACCTGTAAATCGCCCGATTTATTGGGAAGAGAGGAGACAGTTCCTGTTTCCTGCATGGAAAGAATTTCAACTTCCATACCAAGCTTTATATCTTCAATTTTTGTTTTTGATTTCACATATTCATTTTTTAATGATACGTTATTATCATTACTTTTTTTGCGGAGCTGTTCACGGAGTTTTCGCATTTCTTCAAGAGAATCCGCATTTGTGATTTCTTTAGAGAGACGGCGGATTTCCTTGATAAGCTCGTCGGTTTCATCGTTTGCGCGTTCAATAATTTCTTTTGCCTCGCGCCGTGCATTATCAATAATACTCTGACGTTTTTTCTCAAGCTCGGATGATGCGTTTTTAAGCTCCGACTTTAATTTTGCGGACTGTGCTTTAAGCTCCTGCGCTTCTTCATAAGCCGCACGCGCCTCTTCACGTTTGGACTGAAGCTCGGTTATAATATCCTCAAACCGCACGCTTTCTGAACTCATGCGCGCACCGGCTTTTTCAATAATACTGTCATAAAGTCCAAGACGTTTGGAAATGGCAAAAGCATTACTTTTTCCCGGTACGCCGATAAGAAGACGGTATGTGGGTTTAAGTGTTGCAACATCAAACTCACACGATGCATTTTCAACACCCGGTGCAGATACAGCATAAAGCTTAAGCTCGCTGTAATGAGTTGTAGCAAAGGTAATTGCACCCATGGATTTTATATATTCAAGAATTTCAATGGCAAGTGCCGCACCCTCGTCGGGGTCGGTACCCGCACCAAGCTCGTCAAAAAGGGCAAGTGCGCCGGGTGAGATATTATTAAGAATATCAACAATATTCACCATATGTGCGGAAAACGTGCTAAGGCTCTGTTCAATACTCTGTTCGTCCCCGATATCGGCAAAAATATTGGTATAAACAGGCATACAACTGCCAATTTCGGAGGGAAGCGCAAATCCCGACTGACACATAAGCGCAAAAAGACCTACGGTTTTAAGAGTTACGGTTTTACCGCCGGTGTTTGGACCCGTAATCACAAGGGTATCAAAATCCTTGCCTAAATATATACTTACCGGCACAACGCACTCCGCATTTATAAGCGGATGGCGTGCGCTTTTTATTGATAAATATTTTTCTTCGCTAAGAATCGGAATGTTGGCTCGTATGCTTCTTCCGTATGCTGCCTTTGCAAAAAGTGTATCAAGTGAGATTACGGCATTGTAGTTTGAAAGAAGAGCGCCCGAAACTTCGCCCACTCTTGCGGAAAACTCGGCAATAATACGTTCAATTTCACGTTTTTCGGCAATCGCAAGCTCACGCAGTTTGTTATTGATTTCAACTGCCGCCGCAGGTTCAATAAAGAGTGTTGCACCCGTTGCGGAAGAGTCGTGCACAATACCCGGCACGGAAGACTTATGCTCGCTCTTTACGGGCAGAACATATCTGTCCCCGCGCATTGTAATAATTGGGTCCTGAAGATATTTTGCCGCCGAAGAAAGCATGCCATTAAGAACGTCTTTTATTTTAGCCTGAAGTCTGCCTGACTGACGCCGAAGTGCCGCAAGTTCAGGGCTTGCACTGTCGGCAAGTGTTTCTTCGTTTATAATTGAATCCGTAATATCACGTTCAAGCTCACGGAAAACGGAGATATTACCGCTTATATCGGTTAAAAGAGGAAACCTTTCTGCATCGTCCATATATTTTAAAATCTGTCTTGACATACGAAGAAGAGAGCCGATATTCATAAGCTCGGATAGGGAAAGTGCGCCACCCATTTCTGAGCGTTTCATTGCGGCAGTGATGTTTTTAAGTGGTGCAGCAGGAAGATTTCCGTGCATAGCTATCATACTCATTGCCTGACTTGTCAGCTCAAGTGAAAGCTTTACCTCATCAAACTCAAACGACGGTTCAAGCGATAAAAGATTTGCTTTTGCATCCGCTGTTGCGGCAAAAGCCGTAGTTTTCTCAAGTATTTTATTATATTCAAGTGATTTTAAAACCTTTTTGTTCATTGGGCGTCCTCTCTTGCGGTGTTATATATAATAAATCCGTGCGGATTTAACGTATCGGTGTATTCACCGTTAAGCATATCATAAATCCGCTCAAAAAGCAAGTGGGGAGTATCATTTGCATTTGCGGCAAGGGTAAGACTGCCGGTTACAATAAACGGTGCAGCTTCACTTGCAACAAAAAGTATTTTTTTTCGTCATATTAAATCATCTTCCCTTTGGTAATATAAAGCGGATAGCTTTTATCCGCCGAAAGTGTGCGTCCGGCTTTTATAATAACGTTTTTATCGCATATAATCCACGAAAGAGAAGACGAACTTTCAATAATGGTGCTTGGCATTACAATACAGTTTGTAACACGACTGCCCGATTCTATCTTTACTCCTTCAAACAAGATACTGTTTTCAACATATCCGTTTATTACACATCCGTCCGCAATAAGAGAGTTTTTTACGGTTGCGCCCTCTCCGTATCTTGTAGGTGCGCTGTCCCTTACCTTTGTATGAATAGGGCGTGAGGGTACGGCAAAAAGTGCGTCACGTTTTTCCTTGCAAATCATATCCATATTGTATTTTACATAACCGGAAAGGGAATTTATATGTGCGCAGTACGAATTATGCGGATACCCCATAAGCTTCATATTACCCACATTAGCAAGAAGAATATCTTTGCCAAAATGCTCAAGTCCGTGCGTGTTTGCTTCCGATATAAGATAAAGGAGCATTTTGCGGGTCATCACCCACGAGTTTTGCGCCACAGAAAAGGTCCCCGAAATTTCGGGAGAAAGAAGAATGTCTGTAATTTGTCCGCTATCAGAAATTTTATAAACAGTCGAACGTCTGGAACGGGATATATCAATTTCGGTATCCTTATATACGCAGGTTATGTCCGCACCGGAAGATTCGTGGAACTTTATAACTTCGTTATAATCTATATTAAGAATCACATCGCAGTCCGCCATAACAACATAATCCTCGGTGGAGGATTCAATAAACTTTTTTATACGTTTAAGCGCATCAAGTCTGCTTTGGTACGGACCGGCGGAAGAGGCAATTCCGTATGGCGGAAGAAGCACAATGCCGCCGTTTTTTCTGGACAAATCCCAGTCCTTACCTGATTTTATGTGGTCAATAAGAGAATGATAGTTGCTTTTTGTAATAACGCCTATTTTATAAATGCCGGAGTTCACCATATTGGAAAGCGGAAAATCAACAAGACGGTATCTTCCGCCGAAAGGAACGGATGCAACTGTGCGAAGATGCGTAAGCTCTGCTACTCCGCGGGAATGAATGTCTGAAAATAAAATGCCAAGTGTACTCATATGTTCCTCCTAATTTATACTGTTGTCAATCATTGCGCCGGAGGGAACGGTAGAGTTATCTTTAAGATTAATTCCTCCGGCAATAACTGTAATTCTACCTGAAGAAGATTTTTTATCTCCGATACGGCAATCTTCTCCGATGCTGACCTCTTCGTCTATAATTGAATAATTTATACGGGAATTTTTGCCTATAACCGTATCCGCCATTATAATTGAATCACGTAAATGTGCACCCTCTTGTACGGTAACGCTTGGGAAAAGAACACAGTTTTCAACGGTGCCGTAAATTTCGCATCCTTCGCTTACGATAGAATTTTTAACTACCGCATTTTCGCTTATATAGTGCGGAGGTTTTTCCATACTGCGTGAATAGATTTTCCACTCGCTGCTGCCCACCGCATCTTCTTCAAGTAAATCCATGTTTGCCTGCCACAGGCTGTCTATTGTTCCAACATCTTTCCAGTATCCGTCAAATGAGTAGGCATACATTTTTTCACCGCAGGAGAGGATACGTGGAAGAACGTCTTTACCAAAATCATTGGAAGATGCGGGGTTTTCGCTGTCTTCCATAAGATATTTTTTAAGACAGCTCCATTTGAAAATGTAAATCCCCATAGATGCCTTTGTGCTTTTAGGGTTTTCTGGTTTTTCTTCAAACTCAAGAATTTTATTGTCCTCGTCCGTATTGATTATCCCAAATCTGCTTGCCTCGTGGAGCGGTACATCAATAACCGCAATGGAGCATGCGGCATCCTTTTTTTTATGATAGGAAAGCATTTTGGAATAATCCATTTTATATATGTGGTCGCCCGACAGAATAAGCACGTTCTCGGGGTTGTACCGTTCAATAAAAGGTATGTTCTGATAAACTGCGTTTGCCGTTCCGGAATACCAGTCGCTGCCATCACTTTTCTGATACGGCGGAAGTATATTTACCCCGCCGGAAAGTCTGTCAAGGTCCCACGGTTGTCCGTTGCCTATATACTCATTTAAGAGAAGCGGCTGATACTGTGTCAGCACACCCACGGCATCAAGTCCGGAATTTACACAGTTGGACAGGGCATAATCAATAATGCGGTATTTGCCGCCGAAAGGAAGTGCCGGCTTGGCTTTCTTTTCCGTAAGAACATAAAGTCTGCTGCCCTGACCGCCGGCAAGAAGCATGGTAACACAATCTTTTTTATTTGTCAGCATCTTTTTTTAAACCTGCTTTCTTCGTATTTTAGTATAGAAAAATATTTATCTGATAAAAAATCAGCTACTTAACTATTATATGTTCAAAAAAACTTTCATATAACAGTAAAGTAGCTGATTTTACTTTTTTATTTACTTTTTAATTTTCTTTTGATAATCCGTAACCGAATCTTCAAATTTATTTTTGCCGGGATTATAATAAACCCTGTCCTTAATATTATCCGGCAGATATTGTTGCGGCACATAATTATTCGGGTAGGAATGAGGATATTTATACCCGACCGAATTGCCAAGCTTTTTCGCACCGGCATAATGCCCGTCTTTAAGATGTGCGGGAATGTCACCCGTATCCATTGTTTTAATATCGGAAATTGCGGCATCAATCGCACAAATTACAGAATTGGATTTCGGCGCGGTAGCAAGCAGAATAACCGCCTCGGCAAGCGGAATTCTCGCTTCCGGAAATCCAAGCTGCAGTGCACTGTCCACACAGGATTTCACAATTGCCGCCGCATTCGGATACGCAAGCCCGATGTCTTCCGATGCAATAACCATAAGTCTGCGACATATTGAAATCAGGTCGCCGCCTGCAATAAGCCGTGCAAGATAATGCAGTGCGGCATTTTCGTCACTTCCGCGTATGGATTTCTGAAATGCGCTTAATACATCATAATGACTGTCGCCGTCACGGTCAAATCTCATTGCGGGGCGGTCGCTTACATTTGCCACGGTAGCGGCTGAAATAACGGTTTCGTTATTTCCAATCGCCGTCATAAAGCAAACCTCGAGAATGTTGAGGGATTTTCTTACATCCCCGAATGCAAGCTGGGCAATTCCGCCAAGTGCATCGTCGTCAATACTCATCTCAAGTTCGGGATATTCATTTTTTAAAATTTCAAATCCGCGAAGGAGTGCATTTTCAATTTCGGACGCCTCTACGGGTTTAAACTCAAACACACTGCTTCGGCTAAGAATCGCGTTATATACATAAAAATAAGGATTTTCAGTGGTTGATGCAATAAGCGTAATACTTCCGTTTTCAATATATTCAAGCAGCGACTGCTGTTGCTTTTTATTGAAATTCTGAATTTCATCGAGATACAGAATTATACCGTTTGAATTACCAAGCTTATTTATATTGGAAGCAATTGCTTTAACATCGGCAACGGATGCCGTTGTTGCATTAAGACTGTACAGCTCCTTGCCGGCGTTTTTGGATGCAATACGTGCAATAGTAGTTTTGCCTGTACCGGACGGACCGTAAAAAATCATATTCGGAATATTTCCGCTTTCAATAAGAGTGCGCAGCACCTTGCCTTCGGAAACAAGATGCTTTTGTCCGATTACCTCATCAAGTGAGGAAGGACGGATTCTGTCAGCAAGTGGTTGCATAAAATCACCTCTTGTTTTAAAAAAGGGCTGCCTTTGCAGCCCTTTTATTTAATTCTTATTCATATAAAGGATATTTAGCACAAAGTGCGGCAACTCTTGCTCTTACTTCGTCTGCCTTTGTATCAAACTCTGTTAATGTAAGCTTGATAAGTGCGGCAATTTCTTTCATATCCTCTTCAACCATTCCTCTTGATGTAACAGCCGGTGTACCAAGTCTGATACCGCTTGTTACAAACGGACTGAGTGTTTCATTAGGAACAGTGTTTTTATTAACTGTAATCGAAACTTCGTCAAGCATATGTTCGGCATCTTTACCTGTAACACCAATGTTTGAAAGGTTTACAAGCATAAGGTGGTTGTCTGTACCACCGGATACAATGTTGAATCCTTCGGCTTTAAGTGCTTCGCAAAGTGCAGCTGCGTTTTTGACAATCTGTTGCTGATATGCTTTGAATTCGTCTGTCATTGCTTCTTTAAGGCAAACTGCTTTAGCTGCAATAACGTGCATAAGCGGACCACCCTGAATTCCGGGGAATATTGCTTTGTTGATGGCAAGCTTATGTTCTTCTTTGCAAAGGATAAGTCCGCCTCTCGGTCCGCGGAGCGTTTTATGAGTTGTTGTTGTAACAAAATCTGCATACGGAACAGGTGACGGATGAAGTCCTGCGGCAACAAGACCGGCAATGTGTGCCATATCAACCATTAAGTAAGCGCCAACTTCATCAGCAATTTCTCTGAAGCGCGCAAAATCAATAACTCTTGAATATGCGCTTGCACCGGCAAGAATAAGTTTCGGTTTATGTTCAAGTGCAAGTCTGCGGAGCTCGTCATAATCTATTGTTTCTGTTTCGGAATTAACACCGTAAGGTACAATATTAAAATATTTACCTGAAATGTTAACAGGGCTACCGTGTGAAAGATGTCCGCCGTGTGAAAGGTTCATACCAAGAACTGTATCGCCCGGCTGAAGAACTGCAAAAAATACTGCAAGGTTTGCGCTTGCGCCTGAATGAGGCTGAAGATTTGCGTGGTCAGCACCGAAAAGTTCTTTTGCCCTTTCAATACCAAGGTCTTCAACTACGTCAACATATTCGCATCCGCCGTAGTATCTTTTCCCCGGATAACCTTCCGCATATTTATTGGTAAGCGGAGTACCCATTGCTTCTATTACTGCATTGGAAACAAAGTTTTCCGATGCAATGAGTTCAATTTTGTTTCTCTGTCTGTTAACTTCAAGTTCGATTGCCTCTGCAATCTGGGGATCAACTTTTTTTATTTCGTTTGTTGAATACATAATTTCCCTCCGTATAATTTTCTACATTATTATTATAATAGAGAATGAGTCAATATACAATGCACTTATAAATACAATTTATTGCGAATATTTGTCAATTAACTGTGCATATTTGATAAAAAACAAAAACATTGAAAAATCAGTGCAAAAAAGCTTGACAAGTGGGGAAAAGTGTGGTATACTGAAATTCCGCTGTCACCCCGAAAGGTGCTTTCAAAAAAATTTTTTAAAAAAATTAAAAAAGTACTTGACAAAGGGATTTGACTGTGGTAGAATATAAAAGTCGCTTGTGCGACGGTGGTCTTTGAAAATTAAACAGTAATGAGAAACTCAAGTGTAGGTTCTTTTAAAAAGAATTTGAGAAAATATACTTTAGTATACGGACTAAGAACTATAGAGTTGCTAGTAAGTAACTTAAGTCAGAAATCAAAATTCTA
>JAZRHB010000012.1:0-24393 GCA_045644605.1 Clostridia bacterium | reverse complement strand
GTAAGTGTACGGTTTTCATAATCTTGATTTCGTGCATAAACTTCATAGGCTTTTTCCTTTGTTTAAGGCGTGCCATATTTTAGTATGGCGATTAAGCTATGATTTGCCATAATTGGCTCAAAAATGTTTTATATGGCTTTTAGGAATAGTTCTTGACTAATTTCGCATTGATTCATTCTATCGTCTTACACGGGCAATTCCGTTTGATTCTATTTGCAATTTCACGGAATGTATGTTATACTTAAATAAAATTACGAGTGTCGATTTTTTGGCAGTTGGGCATCAAATTTGATGAGATATTTACATAGCATCAATAAAGCATCAAAAGGCATAAGGTTCAAAAGAGCAAGTAGCACAAACGGCGGAGCGGTGGGAACAATTTGGACAGTCCTTTTTATATGACATTGTCTCCAAAACCACGTGCCGAGGGTTCAAGTCCTTCTGCCCCTGCCAGAAATACGGATACTGCTTTAGCGGTGTCCGTATTTTTTTAAAACAAAAAAAGCCCTTTCAGGCTTTTTATTATATCGGCAATATTGCCATTGCAAGTACAAAATACAGGATAAGTGACAAAACGTCGATAATGGTTGTAATAAGAGGACTTGCCATTACCGCAGGGTCAAGACCGATGCGTTTTACTAAAATCGGAAGTATACATCCGACAATTTTTGCACAAAGCACCGATACTACAAGCGCAAGCGATACAACAAGCGACACCGCCAATATACTTAATTCCCCCATATCGCCACGGTCAAAGATCATCATTTTTGCAAAGTTACCTACTGCAAGCGTTATACCGCACAGAAGTGCCACGCGGGTTTCTTTCCAGACAACCCTGAAGATGTCCTTCATACAAACCTCATCAAGCGACAGCGCGCGGATAATTGTAACCGACGACTGTCCTCCCGAGTTACCGCCTGTTCCCATAAGCATAGGAATATATGCCGTAAGAACAATTGCGCCCGCAAGCGCACCTTCAAATGCCGTTATGATTTTCCCCGTAAACGCCGACGAAAACATAAGTATCAGAAGCCACGGAATACGGCTTTTCCACGTATCCCATACACTTGTTTTAAGATATGGTTTTTCGCCCGGGATAATAGCCGCCATCATTTCCATATCTTCTGTTGCTTCCTGTTGCATAATATCCACAACGTCATCGACGGTGATAATGCCGACAAGTCGGTTTTCGCTGTCTACAACCGGCATGGAATCAAGGTCATATTTCTGGAACATATGCACAACGGCTTCCTGGTCGGCAAGGGTATTAACCGCAATGTAGTTATCATTCATTATATCTTCAACGGTTTTTTCCGTATCTGCAAGAAGAATTTTCCTAAGTGATACCGTACCGATAAGCTTTCGTTTCTCGTCAAGCACATAACAGGTATTGATTGTTTCCTTGTCAACGCCTACATGTCTTATCTTTGTAAGCGCCTGAAACGCCGTAAGGTTAGCTTTCAAATCCACAAATTCGACTGTCATAATACTGCCCGCCGAATCGTCCGGATACTGCAGCAGCTGATTTATGTCACGTCTGGTTTCGGGACTTGCATTGGAAAGTAATCTTGTTACCACACTCGCCGGCATTTCTTCAAGAAGATCTGCCGCGTCATCGGCATACAGGTTATCAATAATGTTTTTTGCTTCGCTGTCGGACAAAGACGAAATAATCCTCTGCCCTGTTTCTATATCAAAATATGCGAAAACATCTGCCGCAATATCTTTCGGCAGGAGGCGGAATATCTTAAAACATTCCTCGTGTTCAAGCTCATCAAGAAACGCCGCAATATCGACTACGTTCATTTCAAGCAGTTCCTGACGGAGCATTGTATACTGTTTTGCATCTATTAAATCCTTAATTCTTTCTGTCACCGAATTTCCTCTTCTCTATCAGTTTTTCAAAATTTTATGCACCACATATACACCCTTTTCAAGCGTATATTCAATGGTAACATTATCCTCTTCTTCTATATCAAGATTATCAAGATTTGCTTTAAGCTGTTCAGAAAGCTTTGCAGTTACATATTTATTATTAATTTTTATTTCAATAAAGTTGGAGTCTGCACGACCTGCGTAAACGGCTTTAACCGAAAGCTTTGCTTCTTCAGGTTCAGGCTCGGGAGTGACAATTTCTTCAGGTGTAGGCTGCACAGTTACCACAGTAGATGCCGTAGGTTCCGGTTCGGGATTTGCGGGCGAACCCGAGTTCATATATGCCCATCCGACAAAAACAATTACAGCTATAAAAATAACTATCCCAAAAAACTTTTTCATATTGTTTCCTCCTTTTTTATTCCAAATTTGCTCCAGAAATTAAACGTCATCGGCCAGATGATTCCGCCAACAACCACAATCGCAAAATATCTTATTGCATAATGACAGTAGTGTCCGCCGGCGATAAGCTTTGCCGGCTCTTTTACTATAAATGCCGTCAGCGCAATAAGGCTTATTCCGCATATGCATTTGAGTATCTGTCCCCACACACTTGCTTTTGTTGTCCACTTTATACGTTTATCAGCATATCTTGCAGAAATAAGCCCAAGCGCAAGCCCTAAAATAGTATATCCGTTTTTAAGCCCCTCCATAGAATTTGCGTCAGCAGGCGATTTCATAATTTCCATATATATGACAATAGCAATTGCATATAAAACAAGTGCGCTGTTCAGTATTATATCCACTTTTTTACTTTTTTCAGCAAGTCTAAAGACCGCACTTATACCAACCACAAACGCACCGCCAATCACCCACGAGGTTATTACATCCGCGGGCGAATGTACGCCAAGATACATTCTTGAAAATCCGATAAGCAGTATAAGTAAAACAAGCAGAGTTTTTTTCCACATTTTCTTTATCCCTGCAGCGATGCATCCGTAAAGCACGGTTGCGTTTGCGGTATGACCGCTTGGGAAAGAGTATCCGCTTGCGGCATCTCTTGCGCTTTCCACAATGGTAAGCTCGGGGTTTTTAATCCACGGACGCGATATTTTGAATATGCTTTTAAGCAGCTGATTTGTTCCAAGATTAAAAAAAGTACAGTACATCATATTATATGCCGCAGACTTGTTTCCGCACCACAAAAATACTGTCAGAACAACCACAGCTACCGCCTCGTCGCCAAAATGGGTTATTATGTTAAAAAGAAAGTCCAGAAACGGCGTTCTTACCGATTCAAGAAACAGTAAAAATTCCATATTTCCTCCTGCAAAATCAAACAAAAAAAGGACTGCAAAGCAGCCCTGTGATTAACTTTTAAGGCAAACGAAAATTTGCCCCCTAGTCTATCAAATCACACGGAGCTTTTATTACGCATATTTTGTTATTGTATCTACTTCGGTAACTGTCCATTTTTATTATTCCCTCATATAAAAAGTCTCTTTAAATTATTATACACCCACCACCAGAAATTGTCAAGCACAAGCAACTATGTATGAATTGAACAATAATTTGTCAAATTGGTTGTTATTTATTTATCAAATCGGATATTTTGCCGTTTTTCTCTTGACGATTCCCTTATATATGTATTATAATATAGGTATTGAATTTTCAAAACAAGGAGTTGTTTTTTTATGAACAGAGTATATAACTTTTCAGCAGGTCCGTCAATGCTTCCTCTTTCCGTACTTGAACAGTGCGCAAAAGAAATGACAGACTACAACGGAAGCGGTATGTCCGTAATGGAAATGAGCCACCGCTCACCTGTTTACGATGCAATTATCAAAGAAGCGGAAAAAGACCTCCGCGAACTTATGAACATTCCGGATAACTATAAGGTACTCTTTATGCAGGGCGGTGCTTCAACACAGTTTGCAGCTATTCCGCTTAACCTTATGAAAAACGGCAAAGCTGACTATGTTGTTTCCGGTCAGTTCTCCAAAAAAGCTTATGAAGAAGCACAGAAATACGGCGAAGCTAAATGTATTGCAAGTTCAAAAGACAGAACTTTCGCATACATCCCGACAATCACACCGGACATGGTTTCTCCCGACGCTGATTATGTACACGTTTGCTACAACAACACAATTTTCGGTACAAAATATCCTGAAGTTCCGAACGTTGGGGATAAAGTTCTTGTTGCAGATATGTCATCCTGCATTATTTCAGAACCGGTTGATGTAACAAAATTCGGCGTTATCTATGCAGGCGCGCAGAAAAATATGGCACCGGCAGGTGTTACAATCGTAATCATCCGTGAAGACCTTCTCGGAAATGCACGTCCTGAAACACCGACAATGCTTAACTATCAGGTAATGGCAGATAATGATTCTATGTATAACACACCTCCTTGCTACGCAATTTACGTTGCAGGTCTTGTGTATAAATGGATTCTCGGTCTCGGCGGTCTTGAAGCAATGAAGAAAATTAACGAAGAAAAAGCAGCTATCCTTTATGACTACCTTGATTCTTCCGAACTCTTCAAACCGGGTGCAGATAAAGAATACCGTTCAATGATGAATGTAACTTTCGTAACAGGCAACGAAGAGCTTGATAAAAAATTCTGTAAAGAAGCAGACGCAGCAGGATTTAAAAACCTTAAAGGTCACCGCAGCGTTGGCGGTATGAGAGCAAGCATTTACAATGCAATGCCGACAGAAGGCGTTAAAGCTCTTGTTGATTTTATGAAAGATTTTGAAAACAAAAATAAATAAGGAATGATTGAATATGTTTAAAATAAGAACATTAAACGAAATTTCACCGTTTGGCCTTGAAAAATTTGATAAAGCAAACTACGAAATTTCTTCTGATTTTGAAAATCCGGATGCTATAATCCTCCGCAGCTTTAAAATGCACGATATGGAGCTTCCCGCTTCTCTTAAAGCTGTTGCAAGAGCGGGTGCGGGTGTTAACAATATCCCGATTGACAAATGCTCTGAAAAAGGTATTGTAGTATTCAATACACCGGGTGCAAACGCAAATGCAGTTAAAGAACTTGCACTTGCAGCTCTTCTCTTCTCCTCCAGAAATATTTTCGGCGGTATTGAATGGGCAAAATCACTCGACGGCAAAGGCGACGAAATTTCCGGACTTACAGAAAAAGGCAAAAGCTCCTTTGCAGGTCCTGAAATCAAAGGCAAAACACTTGGCGTTATAGGTCTTGGTGCAATTGGTGTTATGGTTGCAAACTCCGCTTACCATCTTGGTATGGACGTTGTTGGTTACGACCCGTACATTTCAATTGATGCCGCTTGGAGCATTTCAAGACACGTTGAAAAAGTAACTGACCTTAATGAACTTGTTTCTAAATGTGATTATATTTCTCTTCACGTGCCGCTTAACGACGCTACAAGAGGTATGATAGGCGCCGACCTTATCGCTAATATGAAGCCGGGTATGAGAGTTCTTAACTTCTCAAGAGGTGAGCTTGTTGACGATGCGGCAATGCGCATAGCTCTTGATGAAGGAAAGGTTGCATGTTATGTAACAGACTTCCCGAACAAAGAAGTTCTTACAATGAAAAATACTGTTGTTGTTCCCCACCTTGGAGCATCAACACCTGAATCCGAAGATAACTGTGCAGTTATGGCTGCAAAGCAGCTTAAAGATTACCTTGAAAACGGTAATGTTAAAAATTCCGTTAACTTCCCTGAATGTGTAATGCCACGTTCAGCTAAAAACAGAATTGTAATTGCACATAAAAATGTGCAGAATATGATAAGCACATTTACAACTGAGCTTGCTGCTGCAAATATCAATATTGAAAACCTTCTCAACAAATCCAAAAAGGATCTGGCAATCACTCTTATTGATACAGATAATGATATTCCGGCAGCTGCAGTTGCAACACTTGAAGCAACAGAAAATGTTCTTCACGTTACTGTTTTAAATTAAGGAGAGTTTACAATGAAAAAGCTTTGCAAATCACGTACTGACAAAAAGATTTGCGGTGTTTGCGGCGGGTTTGCCGAATATTTCAATATGGACCCCACAATCGCCCGCATAATATATGCAGTTTTTACAGTATGCAGTTTGGGCACAGCTATTCTGGTTTATTTCCTTGCAGCGCTTATTATGCCAACTGCTGAATAATTTAGTTTAACTTAAAGCCACCGTTCAGGTGGCTTTTTTATTGCAAACACGGACCGCCGGGGACATCGGTCCCTACGATGTACGCATTGCAAGCCATATATCGTAGGGCAAGGGCTTGCTCCTGCCGCAAAATAAACGGAGCGGGCAAGCCCGTCCCTTACATTATAGCATTACAATTCTTCCCCTCCCGCATAAACGGCACGCAATAATGCATTCCCTACGACGTTATTGCAAAAATTATATCGTCAGGTACTACTCTGCCTTCCCCTTGAGGGGAAGGGGGCCCGCTTGCGGTGGATGAAATGTTACCCACGACGCACCGCATAAACGGCACGCCACACAGAGCGTTCCTTACAACAAAAAAATAAAGCTTCTTCGTCCCCGAAGAAGCTTATATTTTTTATAATTAGCCTTTAACGCCGGCTGAGGCAAGACCCTGTACAAAGTATTTCTGCAAGAATGCATAAATAACAATCGACGGAGTCATCATAATAACAGACGAAGCCATAAGAACTTCCTGTCTGTACAAATAGTTATTCTTTGCGTAAAGCAAACCAATTGCTAAGTTATATTTGGATTTTGATGTAATGTAGATGAGAGGACCCATCATATCATTCCATTCACGACCAAATACGTTAAGAACAACAACCGCCATAATAGCCATACCAAGCGGCAGATATATTCTTAAGAATATATACACCGGATTACATCCGTCTATAAGAGCTGCTTCATAAAAGTCACCTGGAAGTGCTTTGAAATTCTGTCTTATAAGATACACATGGAATACTGACCCAAAGAAGAATGGTGCAAGAATTGGTACATAAGTGTCAAGGAAACCAAGGTTTCTCCACATTACGTAAGTCGGTACTCTTGACCCTGCAACCGGTATAACGATAAGTGCAAGAACAATAGCTGTTACGATTCTAACCATTTTATTGTCATATCTTGAAAGACCGAATGCTGCAAATGCAGATGAAACCGGTTCTGCTATACAAGCAATAATTGTAAGGATAAAGCTGTTTTTGATATAAACAGCAAAGTTAAGTTCACTCATTGCTGTAGCATAGTTACTCCAATAGTATGGTGCCACAAAGAACTGCGGCGGATATGTAAGTGACTGACCTCTTCCTACGAGTGATGATGAAATCGCCCACAAGAACGGAAGAATCATCACAATACATCCTGCAGAAAGAAGCAGAATTGCAACGATTTTCTTTACAAGTTCTGATATAAATTTTTTTGTTCTTCTATTCATAGTGCACCCACTTTTTCTCAGATTTTGTCTGAATGATGGTCAGAATACCAACAACGGCAAATATTAACCAGCTCATTGCAGCACCAAGCCCAACCTTATTAAATACGAACTCATATTCATACGTTAATACAGACGGAACCGTGAAGTTTTCATTAACCCCTGAACCACCGCCAAGCATTGTGTAGAAAGAGTCAAATATACCAACCGAGCTTTTAACGCTGAGGAGAAGGAGCAGGAATATCATTGGTGTGAGAAGCGGCATCTTAATTTTAAAGAATTTCGCTAAAGGACCCGCACCGTCAATATCTGCTGCTTCAAGCACGTCAGAACTGATATTCTGCATCGCCGCCAGCATATAAATCGTCTGTGAGCCTACGCCCTTCCATATACTGATGACTGACAGCGATGTTACAACGGTAAACCAGTTTGTACTCTGTATAAAATCCGATCTAAGTCCAATGAAACCAAGGAAATAGTTAAGCGGACCGTATGCCGGGTTATAAAGCACTGTGAATACTGTACATGCTGCTATCCACGGAGTAAGAGCTGGCAGGTAGTATATAACACGCCAGAAACCAATTGTTTTGATTTTCTGGTTAAGAGCAGATGCAAATATGATTGCAAGGAAAATCTGTACCGGAATGTATGTAAGTGCAAAAGCAAATGCGTTTCGAAAAGCTTTCCATGTTGCCGGATCGGGAAGAATTCTTGCAAAGTTAGCAAGGCCAACCCACCTAGGCGGATTGAAAATATTATAATCACAAAATGCGTAGTATACTGAGAAAATCAACGGATAAAAGGTGAATACCAGCATACCTATAATGAAGGGTGTAAGAAACAGCCAACTCCATCTTGCATGTTTTTTAGTCATTTATTAACACCCTTTTCTTACTGAACTATTTTTTCATTTTCTGCGTCAAGAACTCTCTGAACTTCTTTCTGAGTATCTGCGAGGATCTGGTCACGCGGTTTTGTAGGAGTATCACTGATATAGTCCTTATATGCTTTATCTATGATTGTTCTCCATTCAGACCAGCCCGGACCTTCAGAAAGAGTATGTCCTCTACCGTCGATACCTTCGATGATACCTTTGATGTTAGCAGGTTTTGTTTCGCCCATTTTTTCATAAACAGATTTTCTGATCGGGAAACCGCCATAGTTGTATTTAGCACAGATTTCCTGTGATTCTTCGCTATAGTAGTATTTGATGAATTCCCAAGCAACATCTTTAGATGTCTGGTCAGCTCTTGAGTAGATAGCCCACATGTTAGGAACGTATACACAGTTGTTTTCGCCTTTAGGTCCTTTCGGAATTACCTGAATGTCGTAGTTCATATCAGGAGCGTTCTGTTCAAGTGTGTTGATCATAGAAACCTGGCCAATTGTCATAGCAATTTTGTTCTGCCACCAGTTCGGGTAAAGCTGTCCGAAGTCACGTCTTGGCATAATACCAATTCCTTCTCCGTTATCTTTCCAGCCAACCTGTACATCCCAAGCTTCTGCAACTTCAGGTGTGTTAATCTGAGCTTTTGTGAAGTCTTTATTTACCGGTTCAAGACCGTAAGAAAGCATCATCGGGAGCCAACCAACTGTGATATTGTATGACCATGAAAGACCATAGAAATCTTTTTCGCCGTCACCGTCTTCGTCATATGAAAGAACTTTTGCTTTTTCAACCATATCATCAAATGTCCAGTCAGCTGTCGGATATTCTACACCTTTTTTGTCAAAAAGGTCTTTGTTGTAGTAGATAACAGCTGCGTTCATAGCATGAGGAACACCCCAAACATGACCGCTTCTGTCTGTTCCGGAAAGAAGAGCTGATACGAAATCATCTGTGTTAAGGTCTTTTTCGATTAAAGGTTTAAGGTCTTCGTTTGCTCCGGAATAACCAGCGTCAGAAACATAACCTGAGTCCATAAGGTAAAGAGACGGAGCTGTACCTGATGCGATACCAAGGTTAAGCTTTGTTTGGAATTGACCCCAAGGTGTGTCATCAATAGTAATTGTGTATTTACCACTATTTTCAGCTAAAAAGGCATCAATGATTTCCTGCGGTACGATAGTTCCGCCACCGGGGATACCAAGGTTAACAGTGCCATTTGAAGCTGTGTTGTTGTTACAGCCTGTTACTGCAAAGAGCATAAGAGCTGCAAGGATTAAACATAACGCTTTTTTCATTTTTCTTGTCTCCTTTATCAAAATATTTCTTATATCACATAAAGATCAACCGATCTAATATATGCAAAGTAATTATAAGAAGGGGGGGATCTTCCCCCTCCTTACAAGGGACATACTTTTAAAAATTATTCAATACAAATAATAACATTAGTTTCATAGTCGAAGAAAATCAAATCTCCGTCTGCCACGTCAGCCTTTGTGATGAACGATATTTTCTCATCTTCTGTATCGTATTTAAAGTATACTGTCTTAGATGTTACAGGCAAAATTCTCTCTGCGGATATCGGTGTAATAATAATAGCATTTGCAACAACCTTGTCTACATTACCATATACCAAAAATTCCCTTCCATACAAGTCAGGATATCCTTCAATAGGCTGAAGTGTACTCTTATCTAATTCTATATTGTCTTCAGGAGCATTTCCGGCACGGAACAACAAGTTAAGTCTGTTAATTTCTCCGCTCCGATCATATCCGTATGTGACATAGTCACCCACTTTAAGAGCAGATACTTCAATTTCCGGTTTAAGAGTACCATTTTCAATATTTGCATCCTCTTCAGTTTCCAGATTGGTAAGTGTTGAAGCAGTTGTGGCAACCTTTATGTCTGCCGGAACATCAATTTCAATTTCCGCTCCTGTGTTATTCAGAAGAGTAATTCTTGTTATTTCTTCATCATCTTCATTAAGGGCTTTGTACATTCCTGTTACCAATCCGTTTGTACCGGCTTCTTGGTTTCCTCGATCAAATGAGTTATCTCTGTAATCAAGGATAACAGCTTCTGCTTCATAATCTTCATTTATATCATAGAAGGTTACATTTTCCAAGTACATATAAGCCCAGTTAGCTACTTCTTTTACCGGAAGCACATAATAATCTTCATCTTCTGCTGTTGCCATTTCGGCCGCTGTAGGCACAACAAAGCATTTTGTGTCGTTTGATAACATGTAACCGCCGCAGAAGATTTTTTGATCTCTCAGATACATAATATAACCATTGTCTGACGTCATAATGTTGTCAAGAGTAAATTCTTCAAGACGTTCTTCTTTGGTCATTTGTGTGCCGTCTTGTGCTGTTTTGATTGCTTTGATTTTTCCTTCATCGTCCAGCTTATACATAATAAGCTGTTCGATTGCATTACCGCCACTTGTGATTGTTGTGTCAGCAAGAACCGCTTCATTGTCCATTGATGTACCGTTGAGTTTAACTTTCTTAGCAAGTTCAAAAACTGTAAGTCCGTCTTCAACAAGAATTTCAACTTCAGTTTTTCTGCTAAAGCCTGTTCCGGAAATTGCAGCTGTTTTCAGGTATCCGTATTCCATACCTGCAGTTGCCCCTTCAAATTCGATTGCCGCAATTCTGCCTGCAAAGTCAAGGTAGAATACTGCTTCACGTCCAAAATTATCTGCTGAAGGAGTTGCAACTTTTGTTACATCATATTTGTACTCTTTTCCACCAACTGTGATTGTATCATCATCGAATGCTTCTATAGTACCTTCTTCTGTTTCATCGCAAAGAATAGCTTTCATAACTGTTTTGTCGTCACTGAGAGCAATGGAAATAACGTTCCCTTCTTCAAGGTCTTCAACATAAGCTTCGTCACC
This sequence comes from Clostridia bacterium, assembly GCA_045644605.1. Taxonomy (GTDB): domain Bacteria; phylum Bacillota; class Clostridia; order RUG12999; family RUG12999; genus RGIG4103. Next base: position 13,326 of record JAZRHB010000012.1, on the reverse strand, counting down.
ATCTGCGTATACAAAAGTTGTTCTGATGTCTTCGTTCTCAGGATCAATTTCAATTTCCTTCCATTCATCCTCAGTTTCGTCTTTTGTTCGTACTATGTTGTCTGCAACTTTTGTTGAGCTTACAATTACGTTTCTGTAGTTGTAAACAACAAGTACATCTGCATCGCCATCGTCATCGTTATCGATTGCTGTGATGTCACCGAAAATACCTTTAAGGTCTTCTGCTGACCAGAATTTCTGACTGCCATTGTAAATCATATCGGCATTTATATCAATTTTAAGTTCTTCTTCTTCGTCTTCTGCATCGAGGTAAACAAGAAGTGTGTCAGATGTTCTGTTCATTACATCTTCGCCGTCAACAACTGTAACTGTGTTGTACTGCGGATATGCTGCAACGATTGTGTTATATCTTGCATTTTTATCAACTTTTACATAAAGTTGTACATTGTATCCAAGGTAATCCTCTGCACCGGATTCTCCGGTTTTAAGAATTGTAGCACCATCAAGCATGATTTCGTCATCTTTAATGCTTGATGCACCGGAAATGCTTGCAAAGCCATTTGATGTAATAACACCCTGCATTTCGTATACATCAAAGAATTTTGTAAGAGTTGTTACGCCGGCTTTTGATGCATATTCGTAAGAATCGCCGTATGACATTCTTTCATAAATGTCTATATCAAGAGCATTTTTGATAAGGATTGCAGCAACGCCACGAGAAACTGCCTGTTCACCAGAAGGTGTTGTACCAACAAGCATTTCATTGTTTAATGCTGTCACAAGATACCCGCCCGGATATCCGCCTGCTGCCTGAGCAAATGCTTCGTGGCCGATTGCGTGTGTGAGGAGTTTAACCACCTGGTTGTATGTAACATTACCATTCGGGTTAAAGTTTCCGTTACCGTCACCTACCATAATTCCTGCACTGCCTGCAAGCTGAATATATCCTGAATATTTATTGCTTTCACTAACGTCTGCAAACTGTGTGCTTGCAGGAGCAAGCTCTGTGCCCTGTCCAAGACACATCATAACAAGTTTTGCCATTTCGGCTCTTGTGATTGTTTCTTCCGGATCCGCGTCTGCGTCCATAATTCCGAGTCTGGAAAGAAAATCAATTTCTTCTACACCTACCGCAGGTTGCTCAGAAACGATTGCATCGTCAGCCATGGCAACGATGCCACAAGAGAATATCATTGTAACTAATAATAATATACTAATTAACCTTCTCATTATTCACTCTCTCCTTCCACCGTAAATTCAAGGGTTGTAGCTATTGGAACCATTGTATCAAGATCCCATAAATGAGCTTTTATTTTGTACCCCGGTTCAAGTGTTATACCGCTTATATCAGCACTTATTTCACTTGTAACCGCCGGATCTCCAGCTACCAAAGAAATTGTGTCATTAACATCACTTGCAACTATTCTACCTGTTGTATCATAAACTGCAATTGAATGTCTGATATTTCTTACACTGCCCGTATCAGAAGCAACGTTTGAAAGTGTTATTTTTGAAGAAACAGTATCTTCGATTTGTTCAACTTCTGATACGCCGATACGGCCGTTTCCGATTTCAAATTTTGAAACATTTACAAGACTGAGAGTTTTTACTGACATACCATCTGAATTTGCGTGTGGATCATCGTATACACTCACGTTACCGTACTCGTCAACTGCCTCAATTTTATATGTAATAACATCACCTTCTGCAAATTCCGAAGATGCAATTGACGGCAAGTCTTTTAAGTATATTTCTGTAAGTGAACCTGTTTCGTCTGTAATAGAATCATATCTTTCGGTATGATTTACATAAATTCTCCACTCTTTAATCTTATTGGTGTCTTTTGAGTACGGTTTTTCCGCATCTTCATATTTTGAAACTGTCGGAAGGGAAATTCCGTATCCGTTTATTTCGTCATAAACAATATCTGATTTTCCAGAAATTCTTGGACCGTAAGCATCCTCATAATATTTAAGGTTGAGCTTTTTACCGTCTGCTGTAACTTCAGTTGCAGTTGCTTTTTCGTATCCCAAATCTTCTACTCTTGCATTTACAGCATTTGTTATGTATAACATATCAAGTACGCCGGCATTTGTTGATTTACCCACAAGTTCAATTTCTACCCAGCCATCTTCTTCAATGTGGAATACTTTTTTACCTTTTTGCCATTCGTATTTACCATTTGTGCCGCCACCGAAAATAGTTGCACTTGTTTCTCCGCTGGCTTTATCTTCTATACCATCAATTGACACAGTTATACCATATCCCGTGTTTTTAGCATGAAGGAAAATAACATAGTCACCTGCCGGAAGATATGCTTCTATCGCAACAGGCTTTTCAGAAGTCGGTTGAATCAAACGACCAACACCGCCGGGTTCCACAGAAACTTCACACCAAAGATCGCAAGCACCGGCAGTCTTTTCTGCACCACCGATATTACCACCTTTGATTTGGTCTGTGTTCTGGCTTCTGAATGTATAGTTAATATCACCGGAAGCTGAGGTTATACTCTTTGTTAAGCTGTCACCATAGTTACCTACTTTATCCTTAACTTTAATTTCAACTTCTATAGTATCACCAAGTGTATCAAATTCTCCAGCGAATGATGTTTCATTTGCCCTAAGTGTATCTTTAAGTACGCTATCCTGCCACACCTCATAGTAGGATACTCCGCTTCCGTTTTCTCCGTCATAAGCTTCCGGCCATGAAATACTATAGGAAAGTGCACCTGGAACAGCAGTAATTTCAGCACCGTCAGCAAAGCTTGGACCTGTCACATCTTCATTTGTTCCTGTTGTTTGTATACCATTAAGTTCTACTCTTGTTGATTGATTATAACAGTCAACTCCATAGAGTACAAAATCATAGTAACCGCCCACAACCTCAAGATCTGTTACTGTAATACCAGTTGCTGCTGCATCAATTTTTCCGTCTGTTGTTCCGGTTCCTTCGTAAAGTTCGTCGTCAACATAAAGTTCATAGTATACAATCGGAGCGATACCTGTTATATCTGTTGTCCATGTTAATTCAATACTGTTATCTGTTTTTTCACCGTCCACAACATTAATTGTAGGAGCCGAATTATCAAAGAGGTAACCGATATTATATTTTCTTTCTCCATTTCTGTTTGATACAACCTTATCTGTTGTTTCACTATATGCAACATCGGCAGGTACTGTATCCAACTTTGTTGTCATATAACAAGCAGTAATACCCGAATAATCAGCGTGAACCGTTTGTGTATTCAGATAAATAGTGTGCCAACCTTTTGTGAGGTAGAAATATCCTTCCGCATCAGATGTTTCCCATGTATAAGTTGTTTGACCGCCGTCTTTATGGAACTTGTGTGCAACTTTGTTGCTTTCACTATCTATATATGCATCAACCGCGTTAGTTCCGGATGCGTAAATCCAAAGTGAATATTCATTGTCTTCCGGAACATAGAATGTTGCCTGTGCATAATCTTCAAACTTTTCCGTTACAGCTTTTTTCTGCAAAACATACTCGTTCACCGTTTCTGTAGTGTCTGACAGAGATGGACTTGCATTTGCTCCATTAAAGCTACGGCTTTGTCTTTTCCAGAATTTTTCCGAAGAGTTTGCCATAAAATGAATCGGTCTGAGAAGAATATTGTTTTCTGCTTCAACCGAAGTGTATGTTGCTTCTACGGTTTCTTTATCATAAGCTTTTGTTATTTCTGCGTCTTCAGTATTACTTACATTTCCCGCTTTATCCTTAGCAACTACATATATTGTTCCTGTAGTGCCCGGTTCAATCGCAACAGTTGCAGAGCAAGTATCAGTTCCTGCTGTAACTACTACATCCTGTATTGTCGGGACAGCATCGTTGACACCCACATATACTTCGTATGAAGTTGCTTTTCCACCGTTTCTGTCGTCGTTAGCAACAGGCCATTCAATATAAGCGTCAATAAGATCGCTTACTACAGTAAGTTCATCTGTCTCATCCCAGCCCGGTGCTGTTGTGTCAAGTGTGCCGCCTGTTGTGTGGTTTATTAAATCAACAGCCACTGATTTCTGACCATAGAAATCGTAAGCATATACTCTATAGCTATAATTTACAGCCTGTTCAAGATTTTCATGAGTAAAGCTTGTTCCGGTACCTTCATAAAGTGTTTCGCCTTCTACATATTCACTTGTTGCCGAATTCCAGTTAAGTTCAACAAGCTCGTATTCTGCAATACCAACTCCGGCATCTGTTGCCGCAGACCAGTTAAGTGTTACACTTGTAAGTTCGTCAACAATCCCGCCGTTTGAAGCTGTTATTTCTGCATCGGCCGGCCAGGTAGGAGCTGTATAGTCATCATAATCAAGAAGATTAAGTCTGTGTGTTGCAGATGGATTTTTACTTCCGTAGTATTTAAGTGTTTCACTGGCACCTGTTCCACCAGCTCCCTGAAGAGAATTTCCTTCTGCTTTTATATCAGCTTCGGTAAGAGTTAAATCATTTGTAATGATTACTCCGCCCATTCTGCTTCCTCTTGCAGCTGCTGCTGTGTTAAATGTATGCCAGCCCGCAGTAAGATATACAGTTTCGGAAGAATCCCAGTAATATTCCGGTTTATAAGTTGCATGGTCGTTTATGATTTCAGAACCATAAGTTTCGTTACCGGCAGTAAACACAGCTGAGGTTCCGCCAAAGAGAGCTTCTCCGCTATCAAAATCTTCTCCGCTGCTGATTTTAAAGTTCCATCCTGTATAACTAAGTGATGTGTTTACCCTTGTGGAACTCCGATAGGTTGCCGGCGCATCAGCATACCATACCAAAGCCATCATTTTATAGTTACCAGCTTCTTTAATATATACTTTTCTATCCTGCGAGAAGTTAGCTACTTGTGTACGAACAAGATGTGTCTGCGGAAGCCCGCTTCCCGGATAGTAGTTACCGTCATAAATATTTGCCTGTTTCGGATCTCCGCTACTCGTTACACCTTTTGTTCCTTCACGGGCATAAACCGTAGCGCCATCCACTGCAGTATCATAGTTATATGAATCAAATACATAATAATCAAAAGATTCTGCACTTACCGTGATGCCTGCCAGAAGGCTTACCATCATTACTACTGTTAAGCATATAGAGAGTAATTTTTTCATTATTTAACTCCTCCTTCCAGAACGCCGTAGATAACTTTGGCGCCCATAGCTCTTGTTGTTGTACCCTGTGGGTCAAATGCGTTACCGCCCACGCCGTTTACAACACCTGCTTTATAGAGGTAATCAACTGCTTCTTTTGCCCAGTCTGAAATTTCAGCACTGTCAACAAAGTTAGCTGCACCATTTACCATTTTAAGTTCAACGCCGCTGGCTTTAATTGCTCTGTATACCATTGTGCAAAGCTGTTCTCTTGTAAGAGAGTCGCCAACGCCGAATTCTGTTTCGCTTGTACCATTTACGATACCGCTGTTATATGCGATTGCAACAAAGTTTGCATACCATTCGCTTGCAACAACATCTGTAAACGGAACGTTACCTGTTGCTTTTATATCAAGAGCACCAACAAGGATTTTAACAAACTGTTCACGTGTTAAAACATCGTTAGGAGCAAATGTTCTGTCAGCAACGCCATTTACAACACCTTTTTTAGCAAGTTCGTTAATTGCTGTTTTTGCCCATTCTACACTGCCAAGGTCATCAAACATATCTACAGGAACTACCGGGAGTACCGGAGTGATTGTAATTGATGATGAAGGACCGCTTGGGCCATTTGGTTCATCATCTTCTTTTGCTTCTTCATAAGCTTCTTCAGCTTCTTCAACAGCTTCGTTGTAGATACGTACAACGTCCGCAAAGCTTGTAAATGTTGCATTTGCCATAGCATCACGAACCATATCTTTGTATGTATCTGACGGAAGAGCATTGTATCCTGTAAGGTCTATTGTTGGATAGCCCTGTCCATTTGTATATGTAATGTAATCAACAAGATTTCCTTTTGTTGACTGGTTCATATCATTGTAAAGAGCAAGAGCCGTTGCTTCATTGAATGTTGCAAGAACTTCCGCACCGTCATCAAGTCTAAACTGCGGTGTTCTGCCGAGAAGAGCTGCTTCAACTACCTTACGCTGTCCGGATGAAAGAAGTGCATATTTACCCGCTGTGCTTTGCGTGTCAAATTCATCTGTACTGTCTGTTTCAAAGCCGAATACATCTTTATACTTTGCAATAACGTCAACGTCATCTGCAAATGCATTACCATTAAGAAGAGCAATTGTTACAGCCTGGTTGAACTTTTCAAGAAGTGCATAGTAGTCCTCCGCGTCATATACACTGTCTGTATAGTAGTCATCCACTGCACTGTCAAGAATTGTTGCAATGTCAGCTCCGTATTCATCAGATATTCTTCTATAGTCAGAACCCAACGCACAGTTAAAGTCATAGTGAACACCGCCGTTGGTTTCTTCAAGGTATGTCTGCAGTTCAGTTGCACTCTTCGGCTCTACCTCGTTAAGAAATGCCGCCGCAGCACTATTATTAACGAATAAGTACGTATCATCAGTTTCTGCATAAGGGCCAATTCCTGCGCCACCCACTTTAGCAACGTATGTACCCGAGGGATCTGTTGCCGGGTCCATTGTAAATGTGAATGTTACCTTTCCGTGTTCATCTGCAACTGCGTCGTTCCAGTAAACGTCAGCAGTGCCATTGGCAACAACAATTACGTTAATTGTTTCACCCTCACCTTCCGCACCATCCGGATGCGTTGCAGTAATTTTTACAGACCGTGTAGATGCGTTAAAAGATACGTCTACATCTGTAACAGTTGCCGCCGATATAGTCATGAGCATCATAAGGGCCATTACTACAAAAAGAGCTACTGTTTTTGCGAATGTTTTCATTCTCATATTATCTTTCCTCCCTTAGTGCAAAAGCACAAATTTTTAATTGGAAAATACGTGCTTTTTCCTGTTTTCAGCATACACGTATAAGTGGAGAGCATACTCCATAAGTAATTATAGCATTTTTACTAATGTTTGTCATTGACATTTAAGCCATTAAATTGTAGAATTTGGACATAATTTTTAAAATTTTTTCGGCTTTGTTGTACAAAATTTTTACACATATTTTATTCAAAGTCAAAAAAATCTGCCGTAATTGTACACAACTTTCGGATTCTTTTTTTATATCTTTTAGCAAAATGCACATTTTTTACTTCTATTATTTGTGAAAATTATTTTTAAAAGCATATATATTTAAATAGGAAGTAATTTAGGTTTATGGAAAAAATTGTATTTACTGGACACAGTAAATACAAAACCACATCCTGTTTTTCAGAATGTGGTCCGGTTTATTAGGATTCGGCGTGCTGTTTCCGCCATTGTTTTGGCGTAACACCGTAATGACGTTTGAACTGACGGCAGAAATGGCCGCTGTCTTCAAATCCGCTGCGGTACGCAATCTCTTCAATACTAAGGGATGTTTTTATTATTGTATTACCCGCTTTATACATCCTTACGGCATTAAGATATGTCATTGGCGAGGTACGGAAATGTTCCTGAAACAGACGCGTAAAGTGCCTGCAGGAATAGTGTGTAAGTGCCGCCAAATCTTCCAGTTTAATTGCATCCGCATAGTTGTTTTCCATATATGCAGCAACGTTCGCTATTACTTCTGCACTCGACCCGCTTGACATTTTATTTTTGCTTGACGAGTAACGTGAAATAATGGAAATAAGCGACAAAAATATGTTTTTTATAATTTCCTCATATTCGGGTTTTTTGTTTATAATTTCCTCTTCAAGAAGTATTGCAAGCTGCTCCGCATTTTTTATCATATCCCTACCGAGCGCATTGTTCAGACATTGTTGTCCGTTTGCCATCTGATACGGGGCATGTATGAACAAACTCTGGAATTCCTTTAAGTTTTTAAGCGCACCCGCTTCAAGCATCAGATTTTCATAATTAAAACGGATAATACATATCCTAAAATTTTCCATATTGATATATTCACAATCCGTTCCCGGAAAAAGCACACGCGCATCTCCTGCTGTGATACGGGCCAAATTTTCTCCCGCTTTTTCCACAGCATTTCCGCCGAAAACTATCATAAGACACGCTTCATCATTCACTTTGAATCCGCTGCCGTTTTTTGTAATAATTTCAACTGAAGATAAAAGTGAATTGTTTTCTATTTCTTCGGTTTCAGCCATTCGCATGCGCCTCCCTCCAAACAAATTATGTCCAAATTATACAACACTTTTATCAATATGTCAATATCCAATTAATAATTATTTTCCAGCAGGTGCATATTGTTATAAAACTGTTGATTTTTTATGGCAGATATGATATAATGAAACAGATTATAAAATGAAGTTTTATGTTTAATTGGAGGGATATTAATGGCACTTCGTCAAATACTTACTATCGGTGACGAAACTTTATATAAAAAATGCAGAAAAGTTGAGGTTTTCGATTCAAGACTTCACACTCTTCTTGACGATATGGCCCAAACCATGTATTCCGCATCAGGTGTTGGTCTTGCCGCTATACAGATAGGAATTTTAAAACGTGTTATTACAATTGATACGGGCGAAGGACTTCTTGAGCTTATCAATCCCGAAATCATTGAAACAGCCGGCAACGAAGAAGGAGCTGAGGGTTGCCTTTCCGTGCCGGGTAAGGTTGGACAGGTTGTGCGTCCGACATATGTTAAAGTGCGCGCACAGGACAGAAACGGTGACTTTTATGAAGCGGAAGGCGAAGGTCTTCTTGCAAGGGCGTTCTGCCACGAAATTGAACATCTTGACGGACATTTGTATATAGAAAAAGCAAGTAATATTGTTGACAGAAATTTTGAGGACGAAGAATAATGAATATTATGTTTATGGGCACGCCCGATTTTGCACTTATATGCCTTGAAAAGCTTGTAGAGCGCGGATATAATGTAACAAGTGTTGTCTGCCGTGAGGATAAACCGAAAGGCAGAGGCGGACAAATGGCTATGCCGCCAACAAAAGAATTTGCAATAGAAAAAGGAATTACCGTATATCAGCCTGCATCCTTTAAAGACGGTGCTTTTGCCGAAATTCTTGAAAAGGAAAATCCTGATATTATAGTTGTTGTGGCATATGGCAGAATTCTGCCGGAATATGTGCTGAACTACCCGAAATACGGATGTATAAACCTGCACGGGTCAATCTTACCGAAATACAGAGGCAGCGCGCCTATTCAGTGGACGGTTATAAACGGCGACGAGCTTGCCGGCGTTTCTACTATGTTTATGGATGTTGGACTTGACACGGGCGATGTTATAGACGTTTATACCACTCCTCTAGGCGAAACCGAAACCGCCGGCGAGCTGTTTGACAGACTTGCCGTTTCGGGCGGCGAGCTTTTATGTGAAACAATAGAAAAAATCAAAGCAGGAACTGCCATCCGCACACCGCAAAATGAATCAGAGGCAACATATGCACCTATGTTAAATAAGGAAATGGGTTGTCTTGATTTTAGTATGCCGGCAGAAAAATTGCGCAATCTTATCCGCGGACTTAATCCGTGGCCGTCAGCATATGTAAATACAAACAAAGGCATAATGAAAGTATATTCGGCAGAGGTTATATCCAAAAATTCCGATGTTCCCGCAGGGTCCCGAATTACATCAAAAGATGCCATTATTCTGCAGACTGCTGACGGGCAGATTTCACTTACAGAAGTTCAGCTTCAGGGCAAAAAACGTATGTCTGCGGCAGACCTTCTGCGCGGGCACGATATTGTTATTGAGGACTGATTATGAACGAAAGAAAATTAGCGTTTTCCATTCTTATGAAAACCGAATTGGAAGGCGCATATTCAAATATTGAAATAAACAAAGCCTTTGATGCATCCGATATTGACTTACGCGGCAGGGCGTTTGTTACAAATATTGTATACGGCGTGTTGCAGAACAAAATCCGTCTTGATTATATCATCGGCAGGTTTTCAAAAATCCCGATGAGGAAAATTTCGGATGATGTAAAAACCATTCTGCGTATGGGGCTTTATCAGCTTATATTTATGGATAAAGTTCCCGAATATGCAGTTGTAAACGAGAGTATCAAACTTGTGCGCAAATGTAAAAAATCATCATCCGCAGGGTTTGTTAATGCCATCCTTCGAGGATATATCCGAAATGGCGTGAGTTATCCGGAAGATGCGCTTTCGTATGCATGCACATACCATTCGTATCCCGAATGGCTTGGCAAACTGTTTTTTGACACATTTGACGATGATACAATAAAGCTTATGGAATCCGGCAATATGACCCCTCCGTTTTCCGCAAGAGTAAATACTCTTAAAATAAGCCGCGACGAGTTTATTAAAAAAACAGGCGCAAAACCCTGCGCTATTTGTGACGACGGCGTTATTTTTGAAAGCGGTATTTCCGTAAGTGATGACGATATGTTTAAAAACGGATATTATTATCTGCAGGATGAGGCATCAATGATGCCGGCGAAAGTGCTTTCCCCAAAAGAAAACGAAACCGTTATTGACGTTTGCGCCGCACCGGGCGGAAAAACCACGCATATGGCACAGCTTATGGGTAATAAAGGCAAAATTTTTGCGTTTGATATATACGAACACAAACTGAAGCTTATTGATGATAATGCAAAAAGGCTTGGAATTGACATCATCTCCCCCGTTTTGCAGGACGCATCCGAAACAAACGAGAAATATATTGACATAGCTGATAAGGTGCTTGTTGATGCACCGTGTTCAGGACTTGGAATTTTGCGAAGAAAACCCGAGATTAAATATGCACGCACTCCAGAAGATTTGGTTTCTCTTTCTGCCTTGCAACAAAAAATTTTGGAAACCTCTGCAAAATATGTCAAACCGGGCGGCGAAATAGTATATTCCACTTGCACAATAAACCCCGGTGAAAACGAAAAAGTGGTTGAATCTTTCCTTGAAAATAACAAGGATTTTGAACTTATAGATTTGAATTTTGAAAACAGTCCTTATATAAAACTGTTACCACATATTCATAATACCGACGGCTTTTTTATAGCTAAAATAAGCCGAGTGGAGTAGAACACCACAAGGTTTAAGAAGGGTTGGATAATTTTTGATAAACGCAAAGGATTTTACATACGACGAGCTTTCGGCTCTTCTTATGGAAAACGGCGAAAAATCTTTCCGCGTGGGACAAGTGTTCAAATGGCTCCACAGCGGCGTTACAAGCTTTAATGAAATGACAAACGTGCCGAAATCATTATGGCAGAAACTGCCGGATTTGTACATCAGCGTGCCTAAAATTGAGCAGAAACTTGTTTCTTCAGACGGAACAGTTAAATATTTGTGGCGTCTTGCCGACGGCGAGTGTGTTGAAAGCGTGGTTATGAACTACGAACACGGATATTCCATTTGTATTTCCACTCAGGCAGGTTGCTCTATGGGATGCAAGTTCTGTGCATCCACAATAGGCGGTAAAATCCGCGACCTTACCCCCGGCGAAATTGAAGACCAGATTATTTTTGCCGGAAAAGATATGGGTGTCCGCATTTCCAATGTTGTTCTGATGGGCATAGGAGAGCCACTTGACAACTATGATAACGTAATTAAATTTATAAAAAATGCAGGCGACGAAAAAGGTCTTAACATAGGAATGAGACATATTACTCTTTCCACCTGCGGACTTGTTGATAAAATGTATGCCCTTGCAGACGAAGGGCTTCCCATAACGCTTTCGGTGTCGCTTCATGCACCAGACGATGAAATCCGCAGCAGTATAATGCCCGTTGCAAAGAAATATACTATAGAAGAAATTATCAAAGCTTGTAAGTATTACATCCATAAAACAGGCAGACGTGTAAGCTTTGAATATACACTTATTAAAGATGTTAACGATTCTAAAGAAAATGCAAAAACCCTTGCCGGTCTTGTTAAAGGAATGCAAAGTCATATAAACCTTATTCCCGTTAACGAGGCAAGAAAAAATATATCCCGAAGTACCGGTGTAACAATTAATGTTTTTAAAGATATTCTGACACGTGGCGGCGTTAATGTTACCATCCGCCGTACACTTGGCAGTGACATAAACGCATCGTGCGGTCAGCTTCGGAACAAATCAGACAGGAGTGATTCTTAAATGGAGGCTTTTGGCTACAGTATGACGGGCACAAAACATTCCGTCAACCAGGACAGTTTTTATATTGATGAAAGCCGCGGCATATTCATTGTTGCAGACGGTATGGGCGGTCACGCCGCAGGCGACGTTGCGAGCAGCAGTGCAATAAAGGCAATTTCTGAAAATATCGGTGAAATAAACATTGCATCCATAAAAAATGCACTTGACATTGCAAACGAAACGGTTTTTGAAAAATCAAAAACCTCTCCCAACCTGGAAGGGATGGGTACTACCATTGCAATGTGCTGTCTGGGCGGCAACTACGCAACTATTGCAAACATTGGCGACAGCCGTGTTCATATAATCAGAAATAACGAAATTTCATTTGTCACGCGCGACCATTCGTTTGTTCAGCAAATGATTGACGACGGGCAGCTTAAAGCAAGCGAAGCAAAAACCCATGCAATGAAAAATATCATTACAAGGGCGCTTGGCGTTGCTGAAACAGTTGTCCCCGATTTTGACGGAATGACCGTAGAGTCCGGGGATGCTATTATGATTTGCTCGGATGGGGTTTCCAATATGCTTGATGATGAAGCAATCGTGCATACGGTTCTTCATGGTAATGCAGAAGATGCCGCAAAAACGCTTTGCAAATCAGCTCTTGACGCCGGCGGAAAAGATGACCTTACCGCCATTGTCATTAAACTTTAATGGGGGTGCACGTTATGATAGGTGAAATATTAGATAACAGATATGAAATATTAGAGGCTATCGGAAGTGGCGGAATGGCTGTTGTTTACAAAGCAAAATGCCGCCTCTTAAATCGTTTTGTTGCAATTAAAATGCTTCGCAGCGAGCTGAAGGACGATACGGAATTTGTTGAAAGATTCCGCGTGGAAGCACAGTCCGCGGCAAGTCTTAACCACTCCAATATTGTATCGGTTTACGACGTCGGACAGCACGATGGACGCGACTATTTCGTTATGGAATTTGTTGACGGAATAACACTTAAAGAGCTTATCAGAAATCGTCAGATTTCCTGGCAGGAAGCGTGCAAATATGCAATCCAGATATGTGATGCAATTGACCACGCTCATAAAAAGAACATTGTCCACAGAGATATTAAACCTCATAACATTATAATAACAAGCGACAATGTTGCAAAAGTAACCGATTTCGGTATTGCCCGTGCGGTTACATCATCAACCATTGTCCGTGCAGGTAATATAATCGGTTCGGTGCACTATTTCTCTCCCGAACAGGC
>JAZRHB010000011.1:0-23073 GCA_045644605.1 Clostridia bacterium | reverse complement strand
AACAGCAACAGAGTTGCGGCACTGGTTTTCGGACCAAAATCCGTTGTTGTTGTAGCAGGTGTAAACAAAATTGTAAAGGATATTGATGCGGCAATTACAAGAGTAAAAACTGTAGCCGCTCCGAAAAACTGTACCCGTCTTGGCAAAAATACATATTGCACTAAAACGGGGGTCTGTGCAAAAGCCGATGACTGTGATTTCAGCGGTTGCGGCAACGATGGAAGAATTTGCTGCAGTTATGTTGTATCTTCATATCAACGCACTAAAAACAGAATCAAAGTTATCCTTGTCGGCGAGGAATTAGGATATTAAGCATTAAAGGCTGAACTTAATGTTCAGCCTTTTTTCTTATTCTTTCAAATATTCAATTGGGTCTACGGAATTCCCGCCATACAGAATTTCAAAATGAAGATGCGGGGATTGTGCCGCTTCATTAAGGGCGGTATTCCCTATTTCGCTTATAACATCACCCTGCCCCACTTCTGCACCTTGTTCCACCTTTTCAATGGTTGCAAGTCCGGCGTATACACTTACAAAATCGCCGTGGTTTATTTCAATGACTCTGCCCATCATCTCATCCGTGTACACTCGTGCAATTGTACCGTCTGCAACAGCTTTTATCTGGGTACCGGGCTCAGCATCTATATCAATCCCTTTATGGACACGCCAATCTCCGAATGTATGTGAATACACCATTGTTTCAAGACTGTGATTTACTGTTATTATACCATTTACCGGCATAATAAGTTTTGTGTTTGCAAGCTCCTGATTCGGAGTAGAATCAACCGCAACCTCCTGAACAGGCTGCGGAGCCGGGTCCGGCATCTGTTTTGGCACATTTTCCACGAACTGTTTACCGCTTATTTGTGGTGTAGGCGTAGGAAGAGCCGCTTCATTATTCATATTCTTTCTTACCGACAGACTGTTTGTAACAACAAATCCTGCCGCAATTACGGCTATACCGCATATAACGCAGGCAAAGTAGAACGATTTATTTTTCTTTTCAGGCATATTATTGTTATCCATATTTTCCTCCATAAGTAATTTTATTACTTACATTTTTGCCTGATTAACCCTCTTTTATACAAAAAGAGCAGAATTCTTTATCAGAATTCTGCTCTTAATAAGTTTAGCTAATATATTAATTAAACTAATTCGATAACAGCCATTGGTGCTGCATCGCCACGTCTCGGTTCGGCTTTTATAACTCTTGTATATCCACCGTTTCTTTCAGCATATTTAGGTGCTATTTCATCAAAAAGTTTAGAAACAACTTCTCTTTTTGTTAAGTACCCAAGTGCCTGACGTTTTGTATGCAAAGTATTTTCTTTACCAAGTGTTATCATTTTGTCAGCCATAGCACGAACTTCTTTTGCTTTTGCTTCTGTTGTTACGATTCTTCCGTTTTCAAGAAGTGATGTAACTAAGTTTCTGAGCATCATAAGTCTGTGTGCTGTAGGACGACCTAATTTTCTTGTTCCGGGCATCTTGCTCCATCCTCCCTTTACAAATTATTCTTCTTCTCTGCGCAAAGCCAGTCCAAGTGCGCTAAGCTTACCGATAACTTCGTCCAAGGATTTTCTGCCAAGGTTTCTAACCTTAATCATATCATCCTCAGTTTTGTTGATTAAGTCTTCAACTGTATTTATACCTGCACGTTTGAGGCAGTTATAAGCACGAACTGACAAATCAAGTTCTTCGATTGTCATTTCAAGTACCTTTTCTTTCTTGTCACTGTCACGTTCTACAACGATTTCAGTATTCTGAGCGTTATCAGACAGTTCAAAGAAGAATCTGAGGTAATCGCTTAAAATTTTAGCGCTTACACTAACAGCTTCGTCAGGTGTAATAATACCGTTTGTCCAAACATCAATTGTAAGCTTATCATAATCTGTGATTTGACCTACACGTGTGTTTTCAACTACATAGTTAACTTTATGAACGGGAGTAAATACGGAATCCATCTGGATTGTGCCGATTGCGGCATTATTCTTGTTACGTTCGGAAGGAACATAGCCTCTTCCTTTGTCAACAACAATATCCATATAAAGTCTGCCGTCTGCGTTTAATGTAGCGATTTCAAGTTCAGGATTAATAATCTCAACGTCACTGTCTGTTTTAATATCGCAGGCACGAACAACACCTTCGCCTGCTGCGTCAATACGCAGAGTTTTCGGGCCTTCGCCATTGATTTTAACAATGAGCTGTTTCATATTAAGAACTATCTCGGTAACATCTTCTTTAACGCCGTCAATTTTTGAAATTTCGTGCTGAACACCATCAATTTTGATTGAAGTTACTGCACATCCTTCAAGTGATGAAAGCATTATTCTTCTAAGTGAATTTCCGAGTGTAATACCGTAACCTCTTTCGAGAGGTTCAACCACAAAAGTTCCATGAGTCCCGTCCGGGCTTAAATCCACACGTTCAATACGCGGTTTTTCGATTTCTATCATACTCATAAACCCTCCTTGTTTAGTATTTTGTCTTTTCACTCACTTTATTGAGGGTAATAGTTGCAAACTGAAGTGCCTCAAAATAAAGATGTAAATCTTATTATTTTGAATACAATTCGACGATAAGGTGTTCTTCTACTTCGTAGTCGATATCATCTCTCTGTGCTAAAGCAACAACCTTACCTACAAGAGCTGCTTTGTCCATTTCGATCCATTTCGGAACAACTCTTGTTGAGTTTGCTTCTACAATCGCCTTAATTCTGTCAGAAGTTTTTGTCTGTTCTTTAAGTGTGATAACATCCCCAACTTTTACACGATAAGACGGAATGTCTACTCTTTTATCATTTACAAGAACGTGACCATGACCAACCATCTGTCTGGCTTCTCTTCTTGTATTTGCAAGAGTCATTCTGTATATTACGTTGTCAAGTCTTGATTCAAGAATCTGGAGAAGGTTTTCACCGGTTATACCCTGCTGTTTTGTTGCAAGTTCATAATATTTACGGAACTGTTTTTCGAGCATACCGTAGATAAATTTAACTTTCTGTTTTTCAGTAAGCTGGCGACCGTATTCACTCTGTTTTCTTTTCATAGGTCTTGGATTTCTGTTTGAAGTTTTATCGATGCCCATAACTGTAGGCTCTATACCTAAAGTTCTGCATCTTTTCAACACAGGTTGCATATTTCTTGCCATATCTTTGTCCTCCTAACTTCAAAAATTCGATTAGACACGTCTTCTTTTCGGCGGTCTGCATCCGTTGTGCGGGATTGGTGTGTTATCTTTAATCATGCTAACTTCCAAACCTGCTGTCTGCAGTGCTCTGATTGCTGCTTCACGACCTGCACCCGGGCCAACAACATAAACTTCAACTGATTTGAGTCCATATTCCATAGCCGCTTTTGCTGCAGTTTCTGCTGCCATCTGAGCTGCGAAAGGTGTGCTTTTTCTTGATCCTCTGAATCCAAGTCCACCGGCACTTGCCCATGAAAGAGCGTTTCCGGCAGTATCTGTAACTGTTACAATAGTATTGTTAAAGGTCGAACGGATGTGAGCCGCGCCTTTTTCAATATGTTTCTTTTCACGACGTTTTCTTGTCGCTTTTTTAACTGTAGCCATTATTTCCGTCCTCCTTTACTTCTTCTTATTTGCAATTGTTTTTCTCGGACCTTTACGAGTTCTTGCATTAGTTTTGGTTTTCTGACCTCTTACAGGCAGGCCTTTTCTGTGTCTTATGCCTCTGTAGCATCCAATTTCCATGAGTCGTTTTATGTTAAGAGCTACTTCTCTTCTAAGGTCACCTTCAACCTTATATTCTTTATCGATTTCGTCTCTGAGTTTTGCAACATCATCTTCTGAAAGGTCTTTTACTCTTGTGTCAGGATTAACCCCTGTGTTTTCCAGAATTTTCTTTGCTGTTGCATTTCCTATACCAAAAATATAGGTAAGACCGATTTCAATACGTTTTTCTCTGGGTAAGTCAACACCCGCTATTCTTGCCATTTGATTTTGCACCTCCTGATATAAATTTACAGAGTTTTATTTTATTTAGGGTACAAATCCTAGCTAATTACATGAGTGTAATTAGTAATGGTTTGCCAGCCGCTCCCTTTTAAAAATTACCTCAATAGATTATCCCTGTTTCTGTTTGTGTTTTGGATTTTCACAGATAACCATTACTCTGCCTTTTCTTTTAATAATTTTGCATTTTTCGCAAATAGGTTTAACTGATGGTTTAACCTTCATTTTGGTTACCTCCCTTTATACTATGCGAGTTTATTTTGCTCGCCATGTTATTCTTCCTTTGGTTAAATCGTACGGTGAAAGTTCGATTGTAACTTTATCTCCCGGAAGAATTTTTATAAAATTCATTCTGAGCTTACCCGAAATGTGGGCAAGTACTTTATGTCCGTTGGGTAATTCAACCTGAAACATTGCATTGGGAAGCGATTCAACGACTGTCCCTTCAAATTCTATAATATCTTCTTTTGCCAAGGTAATCCCTCCTTACTTAAATGTCCTCACTGTCTAAATCATATTTGTTTAACAATTTCCTGATGGATTTATCTGTTTGGGTATTTAAATCAACTTTCTGTTTATCCGTAACAACAACATGTTTTTTATTCTTCTTTTTGGGATTTGATAATCTTCGCCTTTTTCCGTCCGCAATATAAACAAAGTCTTCGCAGGTTTCAACCAGAACAAAATGTTTGTTTATTCTGTGTCCGGATTTCGGTTTTACTATCATTCCTGTTTCAAAATTCAAAGAATCACCTCAAATGAGTGTTATTACATCACAGCCGCTGTCTGTTATCACTATTGTGTTTTCATAGTGTGCCGACAGCGTGTTATCCTTTGTAACATAGGTCCAGCCGTTTTTAAGAAGCCTGATTTCATATCCGCCAACATTCACCATCGGTTCAACGGCAATGGTCATGCCCTTTATAAGGCGCATTCCCCTGCCGGCCTCGCCGTAGTTTGGTACATCGGGTTCTTCATGAAGGCTGCTGCCTATTCCGTGACCTATAAGGTCGCGCACAACGGAATAACCGTTTCCCTCAACAAAAGTCTGTACAGCTGCTGATATATCACCAATTCTGGCTCCGTGCACAGCTTTTTCAATTCCCTTGAAAAAGCTTTCTTTCGTAACCTCAATCAGCTTTTTTGCGGCAGGCGATATCTCGCCCACTCCAAAAGTTCTGGCTGCATCGGCGTGATAGCCGCCATAACACACACCAGCATCTATACCGATTATATCCCCTTCTCTTAAAACCCGGTTATCGGGGATTCCGTGAACAACCTCGTTGTTTACCGAAGCGCATATGCTCGCCGGAAACCCGTTATAACCTTTAAAAGAAGGTATTGAATCATTACTTTTTATATACTCATAAGCAATTTTGTCAAGCTCAGCAGTTGTTATGCCGGGTTTAACACTTTCTTCAAGAAGTTTCAGGGTATTTCCTAAAATCTGTCCTGCGTGCTTCATGAGCTGTATTTCTCTCTCAGATTTAATTGTTACCATATTATTCTCCCAGTGCTGCAAACATTTCCGCTGTTGTTTCCTCAATTTTATCTTTACCTTCGATTTTTATGAGGATTCCTTTTTCGGCATAAAATGCTTTAAGCGGTTCAGTTGTCATGTGGTATACTGCAAGTCGTTTTTCAACTGTTTCGCGGTTATCGTCCTTACGGGCAGTAAGAGCCGCGCCACAATTATCGCACACGCCTTCGGTTTTCGGCGGGTTATTAACAACGTGATAAACGCTGTTGCATTCTTTACATTCACGTCTACCTGTTATTCTGTGAATAACCTCATCATCGGAAACCTCAAACAGTAATACCTTATCAACTGTAATTCCCATCTTATCTGCTATTTTAGCCTGCTCTACATTTCGCGGATACCCGTCAAGGATATATCCGTTTTTGCAGTCATCTTCGGAAAGTCTTTTTAAAAGCAGTTCCAATACAAGTTCATCCGGCACAAGCTGACCTTCATCAATGAAGCCCTTTGCTTTTTTACCGATTTCTGTTTCACCTGCTATTTCGTGCCTTATCATAGCACCGGTTGAGATTGACGGTATATTATAATGCTTCGAAAGTTCTTTCGCCTGTGTTCCCTTTCCCGCCGCTGGCGGTCCCAATAACACCAATCTCATAATATCACCATCTTTGATTAGTCAAGAAATCCTTTATAATTTCTCATAATCATCTGAGATTCAAGCTGACGGTAAGTTTCAATAGCAACACCAACTAAGATGAGGAGAGATGTTCCTCCGAATGATACGGAGATATTTCCCTGGCTCATGAGAATCGGAAGAACCGCAATAAGAGCGATTGCTACAGAACCGATAACCGTTACCTTGTTCATTGTTTTTGTAATATAATCGGATGTCGGTTTACCCGGTCTGATACCAGGAATAAATCCGCCGTTTCCTTTTATATTGTTTGCCATTTCTATCGGATTGTACATCATTGCTGTATAGAAGAATGTGAAGAATATGATAAGCAAGAAGTACAATATAGCGTATAACGGCGATGTCATAAAGTTTGTTATCCATGCCGGCTGATTTGTTGAGAACAGTCTTGCAATTGTTGCCGGGAAGGAAAGTATTGAACTTGCAAAGATGATCGGAATAACGCCCGCCATTGATACCTTGAAAGGAATGTGGGAGTTCTGTCCGCCATACATTTTACGTCCAACAACTCTCTTTGCATACTGAACAGGAATTCTTCTTTCAGCATCATTAATCATAACAACGAATACTACAACTGCAAGACAAAGGATGAGCATGAGAACTGCTATAATCCAGTTTGTCATAAGCTGTACCCAGAAGCTTGCGATAAGCTGCGGACCGCTTGTTACGATACCTGCAAAGATAATAACTGAAATACCGTTTCCGATACCTTTTTCTGTAATCTGTTCACCAATCCACATAAGGAATGCTGTACCTGCAGTAAAGGAAAGTGTTATTGTGATAAATCCGATAAGACCAGTAAGTTCAAGCGCACCGGAGTTGTTAAGGCTGATATATAAGCCTGCTGCCTGGATGAACGCTAAAATAACTGTGCCGTATCTTGTCCATTTAGCAATAACTTTTCTTCCTTCTTCGCCTTCCTTGGACAATCTTTCGAGTGCCGGAATAGCTACTGCAAGAAGCTGCATAATGATTGATGAGTTAACGTACGGTGTAATGCTCATTGCAAAAATTGAAGCATTCTGCATTGCATTACCTGAAAGAATATTTACCAGGTTAAAGAGTGAACCTGAAGCATCACCGATGCCAAGTAAGCTCTTTAATGCATCTTTTTCGATTCCCGGTACCGGAACAACTGTTCCGAGCTGGAATACGATAAGCATGAATAAGGTAAATAAGAGTTTCTTTCTTAAATCGGGCATTTTGAAAGCATTTACTAAAGTTTTAAACACTTTAAATCACCTCTGCCTTTCCGCCGGCCGCCTCAATTTTTTCTTTAGCGGACTGCGTAAATCTAGCTGCTTTAACCGTGATTTTTTTGGTGATTTCACCATTACCCAAAATTACTATACCGTCTTTTATCTTTTTGATAACGCCTGCTTCTTTAAGCACTTCTGCTGTGATTTCGCTGCCGTCTTCAAACTTGTTTAACCAATCAAGTCTAACCTCAACATATTCATTAGCAAAAACGTTTGTGAAGCCGCGTTTAGGAAGTCTTCTGTATAAAGGCATCTGTCCGCCTTCAAAGCCCGGTCTTACACCGCCGCCTGAACGCGCGTTCTGACCTTTATGACCTCTGCCAGCTGTTTTACCATTGCCGGAACCGTGTCCACGACCTTTTCTTTTTCTTTCCTTAGTGCTGCCTGGCACCGGAGATAGTTCGTGTAAACGCATGTGCTACACCTCCCTTTATTAAATTTCGTGTACTTCAACAAGATGAGTTACTTTTTTAATCATACCGTCGATCTGCGGGGTTTTCTCATGTGTAACAACATCTCTGATTTTTTTAAGTCCAAGCGCTTTAAGTGTAGCTATCTGGTCTTTTTTACAACCAATGGAGCTTTTAATTTGCTTAACTTCAACTTTACTCATTTTACTCTAGCCCCTCCTTAACCTAAAAGTTCCTGTACTGTTTTGTTGCGTCTTGCAGCAACATCGTTCGCACTGTTAAGGCTTGCAAGTCCCTGTATTGTGGCACTTACAACGTTGCGTGGGTTGTTGGAACGCAGGCATTTTGTTCTGATGTCTCTTAAACCTGCAAGTTCAAGAACAGAACGAACTCCACCACCTGCGATAACTCCTGTACCGGGGCCAGCCGGTTTGAGAAGAACTTCTCCTGCACCTGATTTACCAACGATTTCGTGCGGGATTGTTGTACCAACGATCGGTACTGTTACAAGGTTCTTCTTTGCATCTTCGATGGCTTTTCTTACAGCTTCCGGGATTTCGGCTGCTTTACCTACGCCGCATCCTACATGGCCGTTACCGTCTCCAACTACAACGAGTGCGCTGAAACGGAATGTTCTACCACCTTTAACAACTTTTGCAACACGTCTTATATTAACAACTTTTTCTTGTAATTCCAAAGCATTTGCATCTATAACTTCCTGCATAGTGTGTCCCCTCCTTCTTATTAGAATTCAAGGCCGCCTTCACGCGCACCATCAGCCAAGCTTGCAACTCTCCCGTGATAGATATAACCGCCACGGTCGAATACAACCTGTTTTATTCCTGCTGCTATAGCTTTTTCAGCTATAAGTTTTCCTATTGCATGAGCCGCCTCTTTATTGCCGCCGTTTTCCATTTTAGCCTCTAATGTGGAGGCAGATACTAATGTTTTGCCGGCAACATCGTCGATTACCTGTGCATAGATGTGGCTTGCGCTTCTAAATACACAAAGTCTTGGACGTTCAGCTGTTCCGCTGATGTTCTTACGAACACGAGCATGTCTTCTTAATCTTGCTACGTTACTACCCGGTTTATTAATCATTGTATTTTCCTCCTTTCATTATTTCTTACCGCCGGTCTTACCTTCTTTACGTTTAATATATTCATCAACGTATTTAACACCTTTACCTTTATAAGGTTCGGGCGGTCTCTTTTCTCTGATTACCGCTGCGAACTGACCAACAGCCTGTTTGTCAGCACCTTTAACGATAATTCTGTTGGGAGCCGGTACTTCAACTGTAATACCGTCTGTTTCTTCCATTTCAACAGGATGAGAAAATCCCAGGTTTAATACTAAGGTTTTACCCTGTTTCTGTGCTCTGTAACCTACACCGTTAACTTCAAGTTCCTTTGTAAACCCTGTTGAAACACCTTCAACCATGTTCTTAAGGAGTGTACGTGTAAGACCATGAAGTGATTTGTGCATTTTCTGTTCAGACGGTCTTTCTACTGTAAGAACGTTGCCTTCCAGTTTGATAATCATATCCTGGTGCAATTCTCTTGTAAGTGTACCGCCTTTACCTTTAACGGTTACGACATTGTTTTCGCCGATTTTTACTTCAACGCCTGCCGGCACTTCGATCGGCATTCTGCCTATTCTAGACATATCGTCTACACCTCCGTGGGGTGATTGAATGTAGCTTCTCGCCCATGTTTCCCCCTAAATTTTAATGTTTAAATTACCAAATGTATGCTAATACTTCGCCGCCGACATTAAGCTCTCTTGCCTTTTTGTCAGTCATAATACCTTTGGAAGTTGAAATTATTGCAATACCAAGTCCTCTTATAACTTTAGGCAATTCGTCTTTTCCGGCATATACTCTCAAACCAGGTTTGCTTACTCTCTTAAGCCCTGAAATAGCTTTTGATTTGTTAGCACCGTATTTGAGTGTAATTCTTATAATTCCTTGTTTGTTATCTTCAATTAACTGATAACTTTTTATATATCCTTCTTCAACCAGAATTTCAGCAAGAGCTTTTTTCTGATTTGAAGCGGGTACATCAACTGTATCGTGTTTTGCTCCGCTTGCATTTCTTATTCTTGTAAGAAAATCAGCGATTGGATCAGTGATCTGCATATGTTTACCTCCTTCCTTTTGGTAAAACCATTACCAGCTAGCCTTTTTAACTCCGGGGATCTGGCCTTTGTATGCTAATTCTCTGAAGCAAATACGGCAAACACCGAATTTTCTGAGATAAGCATGCGGTCTTCCACAAATTTTACATCTGTTGTATTCTCTTGTAGAAAACTTCTGTTCTTTCTGCTGTTTTAAAACCATAGATTTTTTAGCCATTACTTTTTATCCCCCTCTCTCAGCTTTTACTGAACGGAGCACCCATTAAGCTAAGAAGCTCTCTGGATTCTTCGTCTGTTTTTGCTGTAGTAACAAAAATGATGTCCATACCTCTGATTTTATCAATCTTATCGTAGTCGATTTCAGGAAAAATCAGCTGTTCTTTAATACCAAGTGCATAGTTTCCTCTTCCGTCAAAAGAATTAGGATTAATTCCGCGGAAGTCTCTAACTCGCGGCAGTGCCACGTTGAAAAGTCTGTCAACAAACTCATACATCTGTTCAGCTCTTAAAGTAACTTTAAGACCGATGTTCATGCCTTCTCTGAGTTTGAAGTTAGCAACAGATTTTTTAGCTTTTGTTATAACAGGTTTCTGACCGGTTATTGCTGCTAAATCGGCAGCTGCAGCTTCGATAGCTTTGGGATTTTCTTTTGCTTCTCCCATACCGATATTTATAACTACTTTTTCTAACTTCGGAATCTGCATCGTGCTTTTGTATGAAAATTTGCTCATAAGCGCCGGTGCTACTTCGTTAGTATACATTTCTTTAAGTCTGCCCATTAAACGGCAACCTCCTTTCGACGCTTATTAATCAATCATTTCTAAGCATTTCTTGCAATATCTTACTTTTTTGCCATCTTCCATGACTTTTCTGCCTATACGTGTTTCTTTACCACATTTCGGGCAGATGCGAATTACTTTACTGCTGTAAAGCGGTGCTTCTCCTTCGATTCTACCACCGGTTTCGCCCTGTCTGCGAGGTTTTGTATGGCGTGTAACCATATTAACCTTTTCAACAAGTACTTTGCCGTTTTCGGGATCTACGGAGATAACTTTACCTTTTTTTCCTTTATCTTTACCGGAAATAACCATTACTGTATCGCCGGTTTTTAAATGGAATTTACTCATTTTAAGTTTCCTCCCTCTGATTAAAGAACTTCAGGAGCAAGAGATAATATTTTCATATACTCTTTATCACGAAGCTCCCTAGCTACAGGCCCGAAAATACGTGTACCTCTCGGGGTTTTGTCATCTTTTATGATAACTGCAGCGTTTTCATCAAATCTAATATATGAACCGTCATTGCGACGTGCTCCTTTTACCGAGCGAACAATAACAGCCTTTACAACGTCACCTTTTTTAACAACTCCGCCCGGTGTGCCTTTTTTAACAGAAGCAATTACTACATCACCAATTGCTGCGTATTTTCTTCCGCTGCCACCGAGCACTCTGATGCACATAAGTTCTTTTGCACCTGTGTTATCTGCGACTTTTAACAATGTCTGCTGTTGAATCACGGTAAGTCCACTCCTTCCTATAAATATATAATATATTACTGAGCTTTTTCAAGAATCTCAACAAGTCTCCATCTCTTCTGTTTTGAAAGCGGTCTTGTTTCCATAACTTTAACTCTGTCACCAATACCGCAAGAGTTGGTTTCATCGTGAGCCTTTAATTTATAAGTTCTCTTTACGATTTTACCGTATAAAGGATGTTTAACATTGTAAGCAATAGCAACAACAATTGTTTTGTCCATTTTGTTACTTACTACTGTACCTATTCTTACTTTTCTATTATTACGTTCCACAGCCTTTTGTCCTCCTTTCACTTACGTTCGACACGCCTTAAACAGTTTCTTTTAACTCAATCTCTCTTAAGATGGTTTTAACTTTGGCAATTGTTTTCTTTACCTCAACCATTTTCATAGGATTGTCTAACTGGTTGGTGGCATGCTGAAATCTTAAGTTAAAGAGTTCCGCTTTAAGGTCTTTTAATTTAAGCTCTAATTCCTGTGCGTTTAAATCACGAAGCTTATTAGCCTTCATTTGCGTCACCTTCCATTTCCTCATTCTCACGAACGATAAACTTACATTTAATCGGTAACTTGTGAGCAGCACGGATGATAGCAGCTTTTGCTACATCTTCAGCTACGCCGGCGATTTCAAAAAGAACTCTGCCCGGTTTAACTACGGCTACCCAATATTCCGGAGAACCTTTACCACTACCCATACGTGTTTCAGCAGGTTTTTCAGTAATCGGTTTGTCAGGGAATATTTTTATCCAAACTTTACCGCCTCTTTTGATATATCTTGTCATTGCAATACGGGCTGCTTCAATCTGGTTGCTTGTAATCCAGCCGGGTTCCAATGCAACTAAACCAAAATCGCCGTTGCTTATTACATTACCGCGAGTTGCTTTACCTTTTAAGCGACCTCTGTGTACTCTGCGGTATTTAACTCTTTTAGGCATTAACATTATTTTGCTCCTCCTTCCGACTTGGGTGCTCTTTTGCTTTCCGGAAGAACTTCGCCTTTATAAATCCAAACCTTAACACCGATTTTACCGTATGTTGTGTTTGCTTCATAGAAACCGTAATCAATATCGGCTCTTAATGTCTGCAACGGTATTGTTCCTTCGTGATAGTGTTCGGTACGTGCTATTTCAGCGCCGCCAAGACGTCCGGAGCAAGCAGTTTTGATACCTTTAGCACCGAGCTTCATTGCTCTTCCCATAACGGATTTCATAGCTCTTCTGAAAGAAATTCTCTTTTCAAGCTGTGCTGCAATGTTTTCAGCAACGAGCTGAGCGTTAACATCAGGAGTTTTAACTTCGATGATGTTGATTGCAACTTCTTTGCCAAGCATTGTTTCAAGTTCTTTCTTGAGCTTTTCAATTTCAGAACCGCCTCTACCGATGATGATACCCGGTTTTGCGGCGTGTATATTGATATACACCTTGTTTGTTTTACGTTCTATTTCAAATTTCGGTACGCCTACTGCAAAAAGTTTTTTCTTTAAAAACTTTCTGATTTTGTCATCTTCAACAAGATTGTTGCCGAAATCAGCTTTGTTTGCATACCATTTTGAATCCCAATCTTTTATAACACCGACTCTAAGTCCGTGTGGATGTACTTTCTGACCCATACCTTACACCTCCTTTAATCTCTTTCTTTTACTACCAATGTAATATGGCTTGTACGTTTGTTGATACGGAATGCTCTTCCCTGCGCTCTGGGCATAATTCTTTTCAAAATCGGACCCGGATTTGCATAAGCTTCCGATACATATAATTTATCAACATCTAAATTAAAATTGTTCTCTGCATTTGCAATAGCCGATTTTAATACTTTATAAAGTAATTCAGATGCTGCTTTCGGTGTGTTTTTGAGAATACCTAAAGCTACACCTACCGGCTTATTCCTGATAAGGTCGTTTACTATATTAACCTTACGAGGTGAAATACGAGCATATCTGTGTGTTGCGCGTGCTTCCATTCCTCGTTCCTCCTTTCCGGTTTGAGAATTCTAAGTTGAATGTTAATTATTTTACAGCGGTTTTTGAACCTGAATGTCCTTTGTAGGTACGAGTAGGTGCAAATTCACCAAGCTTGTGACCAACCATATCTTCTGTAAGATATACCGGCACGTGTTTGCGTCCATCGTGAACTGCAATTGTGTGTCCAACCATTTCAGGGAAGATCGTGGATGATCTTGACCATGTTTTGATAACAGCTTTTTTACCTGACTCGTTTAACTCATTAACTTTCTTAAGGAGTTTTTCATGGACAAAAGGTCCTTTTTTAAGCGATCTGCTCATTGTTATTCCTCCTTATATTATTTAGAATTTCTTGATTTAACAATATATTTGTTTGAATGTTTCTTTTTAGAACGTGTTTTAAGACCAAGAGCCGGTTTACCCCACGGAGTAACAGGACTCGGACGTCCGATAGGTGATTTACCTTCACCACCACCGTGCGGATGGTCATTCGGGTTCATTACAACACCGCGGACTGTAGGTCTGATACCCATGTGACGTTTTCTGCCGGCTTTACCGATTGAAACGTTTTCGTGGTCGATGTTACCTACCTGGCCGATTGTTGCTTTACATTCCATTCTGATCATTCTTACTTCGCCGGAAGGAAGTCTTACCTGAGCGTATTTTCCTTCTTTAGCCATAAGCTGTGCGCTATTACCTGCACTTCTTACAAGCTGTCCACCTTTTCCGGGAACCAATTCAATATTGTGAATAAGTGTACCGGTCGGGATATCTGCGATTGCAAGAGCGTTACCCGGTTTGATATCTGCGCCTTTACCGGATTCGATTACAGCACCAACTGTAAGTCCGTAAGGAGCAAGGATGTATCTTTTTTCACCGTCTTCGTACTGAACAAGCGCAATGTTAGCACTTCTGTTCGGGTCGTACTCAATTGTAAGAACGGTTGCGGGCATATTATCTTTATCTCTTTTGAAGTCGATAATTCTGTATTTTCTTCTTTCGCCGCCGCCTCTGTGACGAACAGTAATTCTACCATATGAGTTTCTGCCGGCGTTCTTTTTAATAGGTTCTAAAAGTGACTTTTCAGGAACATTTGTTGTAATTTCCTCAAAAGTTGAAACTGTCATGAACCTTCTTGCCGGAGAGGTAGGATTATATTTTCTTATAGCCATAATTTTAGTCCTCCTTATTATGCCATACCATCGAAGAACTCAATTGTTTTGCTATCTGCCTTAAGAGTTACGATAGCTTTTTTCCAATCTGCTCTTTTACCGATGTTAGCACCCATTCTCTTGTATTTACCAAGAACATTCATTGTGTTTACTGATTCAACCTTTACGCCGCTGAAGAGCTCTTCAATAGCCTGTTTTATCTGGATTTTGTTAGCTCTTTTATCAACTTCAAAGGTGTATTTTTTCTCTTGCATCTGCGCCATACTGTTTTCAGTAATAATAGGTCTTCTGATTATATCGTGCGCTGTCATTATGCATACACCTCCTCAATTTTTGCTACTGCGTCTTTAGTTACTACCATGCTGTCATATTTAAGGATTGAGTATACATTTAATGTATTAACAAATGTTGTTTCAACACCCTCAATATTTCTTGCAGAGAGATAAATATTATCATTCTTTTCCGGCAGAACTATCAATGCTTTTTTAGCTGCTTTAATGTTTTTGAGCATATCAGCAACTGTTTTTGTTTTGATTTCATCAACTACGATGTTATCAAGTACGATGATTTCACCACTTTGTACTTTAGCTGAAAGTGCAGACTTCATAGCAAGTCTTTTTACTTTCTTATTTAATGTATATCTGTAATCACGGGGTTTAGGACCGAGAGCCACGCCGCCGCCTGTCCACTGCGGAGCACGGATGCTACCCTGTCTTGCACGTCCTGTACCTTTCTGTCTCCACGGTTTTCTACCGCCGCCTCTTACTTCGGTGCGAGTTTTTGTGCTCTGTGTACCCTGTCTCTGATTAGCGAGATAGTTTACAACCACCTGATGCAATACAGCTTCATTTACTTCTATTCCGAATACGCCGTCAGCCAAATCCATTGTACCAACGTTTTCTCCGGCCATGTTTAAAATTGCTACGTTAGGCATTGTATATTCCTCCTTTCGGTTAAATTATATATTACTTGCCTGATTTAACTGCATTTTTAATGTAGAGTAATCCGTTTTTCGGACCCGGAACTGCACCTTTAACAAGGATTAAGTTCTTTTCTGCATCAACCTTTGCAACAGCAAGGTTCTGAACAGTTACTCTTACGTTACCAAGATGACCCGGGAGTCTTTTACCTTTACGAACTCTTGACGGGTCGGAGCTTCCGCCCATTGAGCCGACACCTCTGTGGTAACCGGAACCGTGAGTCATAGGTCCTCTGTGAGTACCGTATCTCTTGATTGTTCCTGCAAACCCTTTACCTTTGCTTTTGCCTGTTACGTCTACAACGTCCCCTGCTGCAAAGATATCAGCTTTGATTTCGTCACCTACATTTAAAGAAGAAATGTCGTCTAACTTAAATTCTTTCAAAAATGCTTTGTAGGCTACGCCTGCTTTGTCAAAATGACCTTTCTGCGGTTTGTTCATTTTGCGTTCTGCTTTGTCAGCGAATCCGAGCTGAACAGCTTCGTATCCATCAGTTTCAGCAGTTTTCTTCTGAACAACAACGCACGGACCTGCTTCAATTACTGTAACGGGGATTAACGCACCGTCTTCGCAAAAGAGCTGAGTCATACCGAGTTTCTTACCCAGAATTGCTTTTTCCATTCTTTCTTTACACCTCCGTTTGGTTATTGGTTGGCCTTATTTCGCCAACATGACCGGAAACCTTTCGCTTCATGACCAGCAATGTTTTCCTTTTGTTTAAAGCCCTCACAGACTTTACCTTCTCGCTTAGATAAGCTTGATTTCGATTTCTACGCCTGCTGGCAAATCAAGTCTCTTAAGCGCTTCCACTGTCTTCGGACTCGGAGCGATAATATCGATGAGTCTGTTGTGTGTACGAAGTTCAAACTGTTCTCTTGAATCTTTGTACTTGTGCACCGCTCTTAAGATAGTGATTACTTCCTTCTTTGTGGGAAGTGGTATCGGACCTGAAACTTTAGAACCTGTTCTTTTTGCAGTTTCAACGATTTTTGCCGCTGACTGATCAATCACAGTGTGTTCGTATGCTTTAAGTCTGATTCTCATTTTTGGTGTTGCTGCCATAATGTCGCCTCCTAAATTATTTTTCGCTGTTAGAGTTTTGCGACAACAAAATTCTGCACACTAATCCGGGTGTGTCATGTTCACCCTTTTTAAAACCCGGCAACGTATTTACATACATTCCGGGCACACAAGCGTAATAGGCCAAGGCGCATTACGCCCGCCGTAATATAAAAGTTATATTCGCTCTCATTTGTGTACAGTGACTCTGCCGCCCGGTTTAAAATCGGACAAATCTCCGCGGAAATTCCCCACTTTCGTGAAGTGCAACCTCCCGCATCATCGACTGCCGTAAGTCACAGCCTTATTATTATATAATATATAAGAGCAAAATACAATGTGCAAAACGTAGAAAATTTACATATTTTCGAAAAATAATTTTGTTAAATTTGTATAATGTTTTTTGGCGTTTTTTTGGATTTTTCTTCTCCGTATTAGTCCCGTTTTTTATATAAATATATTATTAAAATATGTAAAATAATTATTGATTTATAGTAATTTTTGGTGTATAATATGTTTATAATGGTAATTTCTGCGGAAATGCCCAATTCAAGGAGGAAATAGATATGAATGTACTTGCTATAGGCTGTCATCCGGACGACATTGAAGTTGCCTGTGCCGGAACAATGGCAAAATACGCAAAAAGAGGCGACAAAGTTATTGTTTGTCACGCCGCTAACGGAAATCTCGGTCACGCTATTATCGAGCCCGACGAACTCCGTTTAATGAGAAGAGAAGAAGCAAGAAACGCAGGTGCTCTTGCAGGAATTGAAGTTATTACCGCCGACATCGACGATTTGACTCCCGAAGCTGCAGACCCGAAACAACGCGAAAAAATTGTTGATGTTATCAGATATGCAAAACCTGATGTTATCATAACACACAGTCCTAACGACTATATGCCTGACCACACAGGGGTTTCAAAACTCGTTTTTGATGCGGCTTTCTGCGCAAGCGTACCACATTACGGAAAAGGCGAAGCAACAAAGGTTACACCTATTTATTATATGGATACTCTTGCAGGCGTTAACTTCCAGCCTACAGAATATGTTGATATTTCCGATACAATTGACCTTAAGCTTGAAATGCTTGAATGTCACGTAAGTCAGATGAAATGGATGCGCGACCACGACCATATTGATTTTGCTGATTTTGTTAAAACATGTGCAAAATTCCGTGGTCTTCAGTGCGGAGTTCCATTTGCCGAAGCATTCACACAGTGTCTTGCATGGCCGAAAATTGTAACCGAGCGTATGCTCCCATAAGGAAGGTGCAGACAATGATAGATGTTTCTTGTATAGGTATTCTTGTTGCCGACGTTATTGCAAAACCCGTTGATGCTCTTCCCGCTCCGGGAATGCTCGAAAGAATAGGTTGTATCGAAACATATAGCGGCGGATGTGCTATGAATGCCGGTATTGATATGAGTAAAATTGGTCTTAAAACCGCCGTTCTCGGCAAAATCGGTAACGACAGTTTTGGCGCATTCTTAAAAGAAGAGCTTATAAAAAACAATGTTAATGTTGAAGGTCTTTCAGTTGATATGAACGAACAGACCTCTGCTTCCGTTGTTTTGTCCTCAAGCTCGGGGGAAAGGTCTTTCCTCCACTGCGTAGGCGCAAATGCTACATATGATTATGATGACGTTAATTTTGACGTAGTTGAAAAATCAAATATTGTTTTCATTGCAGGAACAATGCTTATGGATGCCTTTGACGGCGAGGTTGCCGCAAAGGTACTCAAAAAATCAAAGGAAATGGGCAAGCTTACAGTTCTTGACACCGCGTGGGACGCAAAAGGCAGATGGATGGATGTGCTCCGTCCGTGTATGCCGTATATTGACGTATTTTTGCCGAGTATTGACGAAGCTATCCAGCTTGCAGGTGGCAAAACCGACCTTAAAGAAATTGCCGATTATTTCTTTGATTGCGGCGTAAAACAGGTTGCAATCAAAAACGGCAAGCACGGATGTTATCTGCGCGAATCTGCAGATGCCGAAGGTATAACCATTCCGTCATACACAGTAAAAGCCGTTGATACAACAGGTGCCGGAGACAGCTTCTGTGCAGGCTTTATTACAGGTCTTTCCAAAGGTTTCAGCTTTACCGAATGCGGAAGATTTGCAAATGCGGTTGGCGCACACTGTGTATCTGCAATGGGTGCGTCTACAGGTATCAAACCTATGGCAGATATTCTTAAATTTATGGAGGAAAACAAATGAAAGCAGTAGTTTACGGCGGCGGTAACATAGGAAGAGGTTTCCTTGGTCAGCTTCTTTGCGAAAGCGGATACGAAACCGTGTTTATTGACATCAATCAGGCTATGATTGACCATATTAACAAAGAAGGCAAATACCCCGTTAAAATAGTATGTAACGAATATCAGAAAGAAATTGAAATAACAAACGCACGCGCTGTTCATGCAGACGATGCTCCGCAGGAAATTGCAACTGCAGATATTATGTTCACATCGGCAGGTGTAAAAGTACTCCCCTACATTGCTCCCGTTATCAAAAAAGGTCTTGAAATGCGCGGCGGCAAGGGTATTGATATTATCATCTGCGAAAACCTTATCGCAGCGGATAAATATCTTAAAGAGCTTATTCAGCCCGCAACCGACAACATCGGTTTTGTTGAAGCAAGCGTAGGACGTATGGTACCTGTTATGACAGACGAAATGCGCGAAGGAAATATGTGCAAGGTATGGGTTGAACCATTCTGCACACTTCCTGTTGATAAAGAAGCGTTCAAAAACCCAATTCCCGAAATTAAAGGTATGGTACCGAGTGCTCCGTTTGAATATTATATCCAGAGCAAGCTTTACCTTCACAATATGGGCCACGCAATTGCGGCTTATACAGGAATGAAAAAAGGTTATGAATATATCTGGCAGTCAATGGAAGATGCCGAAATATTTGACCTTGTTAAAAGAGCAATGTATGCTTCATCCGAAGCTCTTGCGCTTGAACACGGCAAAGACAAGAAAGAAGTTATTGCATACGCCGACGACCTTATGTTCAGATTTAAAAATAAGTTCCTCGGCGATACAACAAAACGCGTAGGCAGAGAAACATCACGAAAGCTTATGCCAAACGACAGACTTCTTGGCGCACTTACACTTTGTCAGAAACATGGTATAAAAGCCGACGCAATCAAGGAAGGCATTGTTGCCGCACTTGACTTCTTATACGAAGAATAAGGTTTATAATAAAATTATATATAACTTGAAAGGAAAAGGTGAAAATTATGGATTTTTTAAGCACAGTTAAAGGTTCTCTTTGTGAAGATTTCTTCCCGAAGGGATGGGACCTTGCAAAAATCGACGCTTGCTGTGAAAAGGGTGTTGAAAGAGAGGATTTCTGGCACAAGGACTTTAATCCTGTAGAATGTGAAAACTTAGGTGATTTTGACACACTTATGGGTCACGAAATCGCAATGCAGATTAAAGCTGCACGCGACAGAGGCGAAAAACTTGCCATGATTCTTCCGGTTGGTCCGATGGGAATGTACAAATGGGCCGTTTACTTCATTAAAGAATGGAACGTAAAATGCGACCACGTTTACACATTCAATATGGACGAATGGTCTGATGGCGAAGGCAACACACTTCCGAACTCTGACCCGGCATCTTTCGAATATAGCATGAAAGAAGCTTTCTTCAACAGACTCGGCGATCTTACAATTCCTGAAAGCCAGAGAAACTTTGCTACAAAAACGAATCTTCCTACATATCCTGAAAAAATTGCCGCTCTCAAAGCTGAAGGCGCTAAACTCGTACTTGTATACGGTATCGGTCGTGCTTGCCACATTGCTTTCTGGGAACCGCATTTTGCAGATGAATTTGCAACAGTTGAAGAATGGAAACAGCAGTGCTTCCGCATTGGCGCAAAGCTTCACCCGCTTACAATTGAACAGAATGCTATCACAAGCTTCAAGAGCAGAACAACACTTGTTCCGTGCAGAGCCAACACAGTAGGACCGGGATTATTCCTTCAGGCTGATTACGCAATCGGCGGATGTGACGGTGCTCTCGGACGTGGAATGGGATGGCAGGGAATGAGCTTCCGTACAACTCTTCACTACGGTCCTGATAAGAGCATTACATCAACATTCATCCCTACTCTTCCGGGCAGACTCTTCTACCTGAAAGAACTTGCAGCTCCTCTTACAGCTGAATGTAACTAATATTAAAAGCGGATGGCAAAACCATCCGCTTTCTTTTTTAATGATACAAAAAAGCGGTGCTGTGCACCGCTTTTAATTTGTTTTATTTAGAATATTCTTTCAAATATACCTTCAAGAGCTTCCATTAATGAATCTGCATCCTGCATGATTTCAGGCAAGCACATCGGCACACAAATTGTAAGAACTATGTACAATAAAATTGCCATTACTATTCCTGCAATAAACATAATGTACGGCATATTATCTTTTGTTGCAGAGCTTCCTGCCGGAACAATGCCAAGTGTTACATATGTTCCCAAGTTTACACCAATACTTCCAACAACCATCGGAACAACCATTGCCCATATTATGCTTGAAACACTCATTTTAACGCTGAACAAAAGTCCGCAAAGAACGGCAACAAGAACAAACGGAGTGATAGCAAGGCTGTTCATAGCGGATGCACAAAGCATATATTTATAAGTTGTTTCTTTTTTGAATATTTTTACAAGAAGCATAAGTACTGCTGCAAGTAAGCATCCAACACCAAAAGTAGCTATTGCACTAACAAAGAAAATTGTCCATGTCGGGAATGCCGCTCTTTCAATCATTCTTGCAGCTTCTCTTGACATTCCAGAAACCGCGCCGGAGCTTTCCATGATAATGCCGTTATATTCTGCTGCGTATGTTACAAGAAGAAGAGCTACTGCTACAGCGTGAATTCCAATAATTGAAAGTGCTGTTTTATAATCGCAATTGTTAACAAAGGCAGATGCTGTGTCTATCGGTTTTTTCATAAACGCAACAAAAAGTGCCCATATTTTTTTGAAGAATGTGCCTATCCCCTCTTTCGGAGCAGCAGGTGCTGCGGGTGCCTCAGGTGCAACATACACCGGCGCCGGCTGTTCCACAGGTGTTTCCGGAGCTACGGGAGCTGCTGCCTGTGTGCAATCACAAACTGCACCATCTTCTAACATTTTTCCACAATTTTTACAAAATTTCGCCATTTATAATTTCCTCCTTATTAAAAATCAAATCCTATTCCAAAATCAAATCTGTTAACTGCCCACGCGCCGTTTTCAAGCACGAACGCAACTTCAAACCATTCGTTTGTGTTGCTTACGGTATCACCTGTTTCCAGCGGACCGCCTGTGTGGGTCTGATATAAATATGTGTAGTCGTAGCTGAATCTGAACTCAAGCTCACATTCTCCATATTCAAAATCTTCATCATCAGATGTTTTGTTGATTCCTGTAATGTTAAAGGTTTTAATGCCCGTTCCGTTCTCGCCATGGAATCTGTTGCTCAAATCTTCATAAGCGTATTTTGCTTCATCCGCCTCTTCGGCAAAATATCCTTTAACCTCATCCCATGTTTTACCGTCTTTTGCCGCCGCACAAATATCATTCAGAAGCTTCTGTGCCGAGCCGCTCAGATTTGCAACTGTTTCATCATTCATTTCAAGGTATCTGCAATGGAAGTCTCCGCCGGAGGGAGAAAATTCCCCTTCTACGGTTTCTGTATACGGTGATTCCACAACATAGTTGTAGCTTCCGCCGAACATATAGTCAATTCTGTACTGTTTTTCGCCAACGCCCTCATCCACTTTATATCTGTCATCAACCGCCACGCCATTGATTTTAAGTGTTGCCGCTGCCGGAACATAAATATCTACATCTTCCTCAACAAGCTCATCGTTTTCCATTTTATATGTATCAAAAAACAGCCAGCTTTTTCCTTTTTGCTTTATAAGCTCAATCTCCTCCGTATCAATATACGAAGAGCCTTTTTCCTTCATTTCAATTTCATACACTTTTCTAAGCTTGCTTGACTCTTTTGTTTCCCTGATACTGTAGTCGTCAATTTCAAAATCTTCTTCATCCATTTCTTTTTCTATTACATGGACAAACATTTCTTTTGTTGTGAACTGTCCTTCCGGAATTTCCAGACAGTCATATATCTGTTCATACTTCCCTTTTGCAAGACCGTCTACAAACTTTTCAACAATTTTTTTCGGGTCGCTTGCTGATTTTCCCACAAAATAAAACGCCGTAAAAAGAACAAGAACTGCTGCCACTGCAATAAGAATAATCTTATTTTTAAGGCTCATCGGTTTCTTTTCTTTAGGCTGCGGCGTGTATACTGTTTCCCCTGCAGTATACGGCTGCGCAGTAAATTCCTGTTTCGGCTCTGTTTGAGATGCTACATTTTCCGCAGCCATTGGGTTGCCGCAACTTTCGCAGAATTTTGCA
>JAZRHB010000010.1:0-13052 GCA_045644605.1 Clostridia bacterium | reverse complement strand
TGAAGCAGGTGAAGACCCGCAGAACAACCCGATTGAATATATTCTTGAATCAATTAAAACAATTTACGGAATTCATCATAAAAACGGTGCAATCCGTCGTGTAAATGTAAATATTGCGGCAACAACTGTTGAAAATTACCGCAAGCTGAAGGAAGCGGAAATAGGCACATATATTCTTTTCCAGGAAACATACCACAAAGAAAGCTATCTTGCACTTCATCCGACGGGACCGAAACACAATTACGAATACCATACCGAAGCAATGGACCGCGCCATGGAAGGCGGCATTGACGATGTCGGTCTTGGCGTTCTTTTCGGGCTTGAACTTTACAAATATGAATTTGCAGGACTTCTTATGCATGCCGAACATCTTGAAGCTAAATTCGG
Source organism: Clostridia bacterium (assembly GCA_045644605.1). Lineage (GTDB taxonomy): Bacteria > Bacillota > Clostridia > RUG12999 > RUG12999 > RGIG4103. Next base: position 12,665 of record JAZRHB010000010.1, on the reverse strand, counting down.
CGTAGGTCCGCATACAATCAGCGTACCACGACTTAAACGTGCAGACGATATTGACCCCGACCAGTTTGATAACGGTATTGATGACGATACCTTCCTTAAAATTATTGCCTGTATCCGTCTTGCCGTTCCGTATACAGGAATGATTATTTCCACCCGTGAAACTCAGGAAGTACGTGAAAAAGCGCTTCAGGTGGGGATTTCACAGATAAGTGGCGCATCCCGCACATCCGTTGGCGGATATACGGAAGAAGAGCGCCCGCACGATTCCGAGCAGTTTGACGTATCTGACCAGCGCAGTCTTGACGAGGTTGTAAAATGGCTTATGGAAATGAACCATCTTCCGTCGTTCTGTACAGCTTGCTTCTGCGAAGGCAGAACAGGTGACAGATTTATGAGTCTTTGCAAATCAGGACAGATACTTAACTGTTGCCACCCGAACGCACTTATGACGCTTACCGAATTCCTTATGGATTACGCAACAGAAGAAACCAAAAAAGTCGGATTTGAAATGATTAAGCGTGAAATTGAAAAGGTGCCTAACGAAAAGGCGCGCGAAATTGCAAAGAAAAATATTGAGGATATAAAAACCTCAAACCGCCGTAATTTCAGATTTTAAGGAGGAGTTATGGGACTTAACGATACACCGTCGGCAAACAGAGTGCATATTGGGTTTTTCGGATGCAGAAATGCAGGCAAATCAAGTTTAGTCAATGCCGTTACGGGTCAAGAAATGGCAGTTGTGTCAGACACACTTGGTACAACCACCGACCCGGTTACAAAATCAATGGAGCTTCTTCCGCTGGGGCCGGTTGTTATTATCGATACCCCTGGTATTGATGACGAGGGTGCCCTTGGCGAAAAGCGAATAGAAAAAACGCGTCAGATACTCGGCAAAACCGATATTGCCGTTCTTGTGGTTGATGCAAGTAAAGGTCTTTCTCCTGCCGACTTGGAGCTTATTGACATATTTAAAGAAAAAAATATTCCGCATATAATTGCATATAACAAATGCGATATGGCAAAATCAGATGCCACGGGCGGTATTTTTGTAAGTGCAAAAACAGGCGAAAATATAAATGAGCTTAAAGAAAAAATTGCCGCACTTCGCCCGAAAACAAGCGAAAGACGTATAATCGGCGACCTTATAGAAAGCGGCGACACGGTTGTTCTTGTTACACCTATTGACGAGTCCGCACCAAAAGGCAGACTTATCCTGCCGCAGCAGCAGACGATACGAGATATTTTAGATTCCGGTGCAATTGCAATTGTAACAAAGGAAACCGAGCTTGAAATGACCCTCTCCGCACTTAAAAATCCGCCAAGAATGGTTGTTACGGACTCTCAGGTGTTTGGATTTGTAAAAGAAATTCTGCCACCTGATATGCCGCTTGTATCATTTTCAATCCTTATGGCAAGATACAAAGGCTTTCTTGAAACCGCAATTGACGGAATAAAAGCAATTGATACCCTTTCCGATGGCGATACGGTGCTTATTGCCGAAGGATGTACCCATCACAGACAATGTAACGACATCGGAACTGTCAAAATCCCGAACTGGCTTTTAAAGTATACGGGTAAAAGCCTTGATTTCCGTACCGTAAGCGGAAATGATTTTCCCGCAGATTTAAGCGGAATATCACTTATAATCCACTGCGGCGGCTGTATGCTTAACGAACGCGAAATCGAAACGCGGCGCGAAAGGGCACTTGCCGCGGGCGTGCCGTTTACCAATTACGGCACCGTAATTGCCCATATAAACGGGATATTAGAACGTTCCTTAAATGCCATCTATTGACAAAACGTATAATTTCGTATACAATATATATACTTTATTATAGGAGTGTGGTTATATTTTGGACAGTAGTGATGTCTTAAGTATCATAATTATTCTTATTCTTATCGGACTTTCCGCTTTCTTTTCGGCAAGCGAAACTGCGGCATCCTCCGCAAGCAGAGTAAGAATGAAATCCTATGCCGACGACGGCGATAAACGGGCAAAGCGTTCTTTATCATTAATTGAAAATTTTGATAAAACACTGTCCTCTATTCTGGTTGGTAACAATATAGTTAATATTGCGTCAACCTCTATTGCAACAGCTTTGTTTTTAAAGCTTATTCCCGAATATGGTGCGCTTCTTTCAACGGTTGTTATGACCGTTCTTGTTTTGATATTCGGTGAGGTTCTTCCAAAAAGCACGGCAAAAGAAAATGCAGATGATTCTCTTATGGCGTTTTCCGGTCCGCTTTCTTTGGTTTGTAAAATTTTAACCCCGGTTTCATGGGTTTTCCGCGGTCTTAAGCTGGCAATTACAAAGCCTGAAGACCCGGAAGATAAAAAGCCGAGCATTACGGAAGAAGAGCTTAAATACATCATTGAAGAAATTCAGGATGAGGGCGTGCTTGAAGAACAGGAAAGCGAGCTTGCACAAAGCGCTCTTGAGTTTGACGAAATCCGTGTGCATGAAGTTTATATGCCAAGGGTTGACGTTATTGCCATTGATGTTGATATGTCCCGTGCGGAAATTCAACAGGTATTTTTAGAGGAAAAATATACACGACTTCCTGTGTACGAAGGAAATATTGATAATATCATCGGAATATTAAACGAAAAAGATTTTCTTATTTCGATTGTTAAAAACGAATTTACAGATGTAAGAAATCTTATAAAACCTGCACTTTTTGTGCCTTATAATCTTAAGATTTCAAAAGCACTTGCGAAAATGCAGGCTGATAAAATACAGATGGCAGTTGTTACTGACCAGTACGGCGGTACAGCCGGAATTGTAACAATGGAAGACATTCTGGAAGAGCTTGTAGGCGAAATATATGACGAGCACGATGACGTGCTTCAGCTTATTGAACCTGTAGGCGAATTTACTTACCGTGTTAACGGAGCAATGGCTCTTGAGGATATGCTTGAAGAAATCGGGTTTGAGGATGACATTGAAAGTATGTACAATTCAGTAGGTGGCTGGGCATCCGAAATACTCGGTAAAATCCCCGAAAAAGGCGAAGCCTTTGAATACGAAGGCCTTAAGGTTATCGTTGACGAGGTTGAGGATAACAGGGTTTCTTCGCTTATCGTTGAATATAATAACACAGCAGAATCAGAAGAAGAATAATAATGTAAATATATGAGCAATTCGGGCAGTCGCGTGCTTAGGCACGAGGAAAGTCCGGGCTCCATAGGGCAGGGTGCCGGATAACGTCCGGTGAAGGCGACTTTAAGGAAAGTGCAACAGAAATATACCGCCATATTTATATGGTAAGGATGGAAAGGCGAGGTAAGAGCTCACCGACCCTTTAGGTAACTATTGGGTCCTGTAAACCCCACTCGGAGCAACATCATAAGGGGAGTTAAGTTGGCCCGACAGTCCCCGGGTAGATGGCTTGAGCCATACAGTAATGTATGGCCTAGATAGATGATTGCCTGCAAAACAGAACCCGGCTTACAGATTTGCTCATTTAATTTAAATAAAGCGGAATTGCAGGGCGCAATTCCGTTTTTTATAAAAGAAAGGATGAATATTATGGGTAACGGAAAGAAAACATGGTACATAGCAGACGGATATCTTCCTCATATAGGCGAGGTTAAAGACAGCGGCTTTGAAGGACACGAATCCATTATGTTTATGAACTGTAACGAGCAAGACGCAAACGTTTTTATTGACCTTTATTTTGAAGATAAACCCCCGATCAAAGATATCAAACTTGTTGTGGGAGCAGAACGCGTTAAAAGCATACGACTTGATAATCCGGATGACCTTGGCGGCATAAAGCTTGACAGACAGTATCAGTATTCCGTAAGAATAAGAAGTGATATAAATATTGTTGTACAGTACGGAAGAATGGACCTTGCACAGCCGAATCTGGCGTATATGTCACTCATGGGATATAGTGAGTAATCGGCTTTGTTAATTCAGCCCAGACCGCAGAAAAACACTTTTTAAAATATTAGTGTTATGTAACTTTAAATTTTATTTTTATATTGTAAAACTCCGCATTTTATGCGGAGTTTTGTTGTTTAAGTTTTTCTACTACGTCCTCACCTCTCGCAGTACCGATGTACAGCTTCGGGTTCGGGTTTGCCGTTCTGCATCTAAATTTCCTAAAGCCTCGGGTGGCTTTGTTAATTCAGCGCAAAAAAAGCACCAACATCAGTTGGTGCATTTTTTTATTGCATATAAAAATTTGTCTATATCCTTTTTTGTGTTAAAATATCCGGGAGATACGCGCAGTGTGCCACATTCAAAAGTACCGAAAGACTTATGTGCCATCGGTGCACAGTGCAGTCCGCACCGCACGGCAATACCATATTTTTTGTCAAGCTCGGCACCTAAAGACGAGACGTCTTTATTATCCGCATAAAAGCTAAGTGCCGATGTGGTACTTTTGTTTTCGGGATAAAGCACATTCACTCCACGTATGTTCATAAGTCCGTCTACAAGAATATTCCGAAGATACTGCTCCTTTTCGTGAACGGTTGCTATCCCCTCACTTAAAATAAATCTTGCCCCTTCATAAAGACCGGCTATTGCCGGCATATTGAGAGTACCGCTTTCATATTTATCGGGAATTTCCTCCGGTTGAGTCATATTTTCTGAGGAAGACCCCGTACCGCCCGTCATAAGAGGGCATAGGTTTATATTTTCCGGAATAAAAAGTCCGCCGGTGCCCTGCGGTCCCATAGGACCTTTATGTCCGGCAAAAGCAAGCATTGCCTGCCATTTATCCGCATAAAGAGGCAGTACCCCTGCGCTTTGAGATGCATCAACAAGACACGGCACTCTGTTTTTAACGCACCAATCCGCTACATATGCCACATCATTTACAATTCCGCTTACATTTGATGCATGGTTTATGATAACCATATCATAATATGCTGGATGTATATTTTTAAGCGCACCGACATTTACCGAACCGTCCGCCCGTAAGGGTAAAAAGGTTATTTTGGCGTTAAGACCGGCAAGCGGACGCATAACAGAATTGTGTTCGGTGCAGGAACAGATAACGCGGCATTCCGGTTTAAGAACCCCTTTTATCGCCAGATTAAGCGCTTCCGTAGCATTTTTTGTAAATACAAGGTTCTGCGGATTATCCGAGCCGATAAGCCCCGCTACCGCTTCCCTTGCCTGCCAGAGTAAATCCGCGCTGCCGAGCGCAGATTTATACCCTCCCCTCCCATAACTTGCACCGCTTTTTGTCATATACACTGTTACAGCGCGTACGACAGACGGTGGTTTCGGGAAAGTGGTTGCCGCATTATCAAGATATATCATTCCTGCCTCCTAAAATATATTCCCTTTATTTTAACATTAAGACTATCCGCAATTTCCTGTACTTTTTCTCTGCACTCTTCCGAAGTTACTATACAGTAGCTGCAACCGCCCTCTGAATATTCCTTGGGAGTCTGCATGGTTTTTGCTTTACATCCCCCGTTTATAAGAAGTTTTTTTGTTCTTACAGCAGTTGTGGCGGATGCAAATACTACTATAATCTCGTTCATATATACATCTCCCAATAAGCTACTTGCCTGCATATAAACAGGCACATTATATAATATTGCAAAATCTGACAGTTTGTTACATTTCCTGCTTGTATAATACATATGTTTATGATATACTTTTTTATAGAGGGTGAGTTTATGACAGACATAAAATACTGGGTTTGGTTTGCACTTTGCAGCCGTGAAAAGCTTCGCCTTGCACGAAAGCTTTATGCTAAAACCGGAAGTGTGGAAACAATTTATAATTATACCGAATCCGAATATATTAATATTGGCATAACCGACATTGAATATCTTTCAAATCTTTGCAATAAATCAATGGACGGCGCCTTTCGTGAAATGTTTTTTGCCGAGCAGTACGGCGTGGAGTTTATTACAATAGAATCCGAAGAATATCCCGAAATGCTCAGACATATCGCAGACCCGCCGCTTCTTCTTTATAAACGCGGCGAGCATTATCCGATTGCCGATAAACTTTGCATTGGTGTTGTTGGTACACGTCATTCCAAAAAGGGAAATGACGTTGCATTTAACATTGCACGCGACCTTGCACTTGCAGGTGTAACCGTTGTTTCAGGCATGGCGCAGGGTATTGATACAATGGCGCATAACGGCACATTTGCCGGCGGCGGGCACAGTATTGCCGTGCTTGGCTCCGGTGTGAACAGACCATACCCTGCCGAAAATAAAAAGCTTATGGTTTCTATAATGAACCACGGATGTATTCTTTCCGAATATCCTTTTGATACCGCCCCTCTCGGTTATCATTTTCCTGAACGAAACCGTATTTTAAGTGGGCTTTGCCACGGCGTTATTGTAGTTGAATCGCCCGAACGAAGCGGCGCGCTAAATAGTGCATCCCACGCCGCAGACCAGGGAAGAGATGTGTTTGCCTTCCCTGGCGACGAAAATGATGCTGCCTTTGCAGGATGCCGCGCTCTTATTGCCGACGGCGCAAAAAAGGTAGGCTGTATTAAAGATATTTTAGAAGAATATAAATCTGCGTATCCGCAGTTTTTCAAGACAAAAGCTTTTAAACAAAGTAATGCTCACTTTGAAATTCCCTGTTCTCCTACATATGAATCGCCGTTTTCGGACAACATTTTGACTGCCCTGGCTGGCGGTCCTAAAACCGCAGGCGAAATTGCCGAAATAACGCACCTGCCTCTTCCCAAGGTCAACGGGCATATTACCCTGCTTGAGCTTGAAGGCACTATTATCCGCGTTCCCGGCACACAAATGTTTATATTGGGAGATGAGAACTCATGAATTTAACACCAAGACTTAAAACTGTAGCCGACCTTGCAGGAAAAAGCACATCCCTTGCAGATATCGGCACCGACCATGCATATATACCGATTTATCTTATGCAAAAAGGACTTATTTCAAAAGCCATTGCGGCGGATATAAATGAAGGTCCGCTTGAAAGAGCGGATAAAAATATACGAAAAGCCGGGTTATCTGATAAAATTATGCTTCGGCTTTCCGACGGACTTGACAAAATTAAGGATAACGAAGCTGAAACGATTGTTATTGCAGGGATGGGCGGCGAAATTATTTCGCAGATGCTTGAAAAACCGAAACCTGTCGGCATCAAAAAAATAATTATTCAGCCGATGACGGATATCCCTCTTGTAAGAAGAAAAATACACGAAAACGGTATGATAATAACGGCAGAACGTCTTGCCGCCGAAAAGGATAAGATGTACACCGTCATTGCTTGCGAATATGGCACCGCCCAGACCTTTTCGGACGAGGACTATATTGTATCTCCCCTTCTTAAAGACGACCCTATTTTTGCCGAATATATCAAAAAACAGCTTGATATATGCAAAAACAACCTTGAAAAAACAAAAAATGCAGAAAACAAAGAGTTTTCTGCACAGTTTGAATATTTAATTTCCATATATGAAAAGTTCATTTAGCTCCATGCGGGCAATTCTTTACACAGATTCCGCACACAACTCCCCTGCCGATGTCCTTGAAATGCTCTTTCATATAAGTCGAGCAGGCGTGCCTGTCGAGTGTATCATCGGGGTTTTCAAGGGAAAAGGCCCGACCCGAAATTGCCATTGCGGGACAAAGAGAGCGGCATATGTTGCAGTCGCCGCACAAATCCTCTTCAAACGGCGTACCACATTCAAGAGGCATATTTGTAAGTATCGACCCGAGTCTTACCCTCGGGCCGTATTTTTTTGAAATAAAAAGACCGCTTTTCCCGATACCGCCAAGACCTGCAAGACGGGCTACGGTTTTATGCTGAAAAAGTCCTGTATATCCGCCTATACTTTGCGATGCGGCAACCGGAATATATTCGTATCCCTTACGTTGAATTTCCATTCCCGCCATTAAAACAAGGCGGTCAATAAACGCATTTACCGTTCTGTAATGCTGAAAATATGTATGTGTGGGCTTGTCCGTAATTCCGTCAAGAGCACCGCCCGAAAGCCGCACAACAACAGAAATTGCATATTTATATTTTCCCGCTCCGGCATAGTTTTTAAGAAGCTCGCTCTGATGTCCGTCAATCAGGGCATAGCCAACTTCCGAAGCGCCGTTTTCAAGCAAAAATTCTCTTATCATCTTATCACCTATATTTCATAATCCAGATGAATTTTTATAAATTCTTTAATCAGTGTATAAACTGCTGAAAAATCTTCTTCCGCCGCTTTAAACGAAAACATTTTTTTGATGTCGCAGTTTAAAATATATTCCATAACCTTTGCCGTTTGCGGCGAAATCGGCACCGCAACGTGACATTCCGATGCGCAATCCGCACAAACAGTTCCGCCAAACGACGGCGAAAATTTTTCTGCCATTATGTCGCCGCATTCGATGCACATTCCAATTGCCGGCGCAATACCAAGACAAGCACACATTTTTGTATAAAACACCGCTTTTACCATTGCAAGAGATTTATCGTAATGCACAAGCGCGTAAAGTGTGTTAAGCGTTACACGAAGAAGGTCCGAAAGGTCTTCACTTTCGTCGCAGGTGAAATTTATAAAATTTAAGATTTCCGATGCGAGATTCAGTTTATCCAAATCTTTTGTAAGGTCATAGAAGCTTTCAATAACCTCCGCCGAAGACAGTATGTACATACCGCCTTTGTCGTACAGAATATAATCTCCATAGGAAAACAACAGTGTTTGCGAGCTTTTTCCGTGGTTGATGCTTTTTCCGCCTTTAACCATTACGGAAATTTTGCCCGCTTCCTGCGTCAAAACCGTCAGTATTTTATCATATTCACCGTATGAAATGCTCTTCAGTACCAGTCCCCTGGTTTTTATCAGATTCATTTATTTCCTCCACACTGCCGGAAAGACCTTTATAAAACAAATAGTCGTTTATGTTTCCGGTTTTGCAAAATATATCCCAAACTAAATCCTTTGTATCCATAATCATTCTCCTTAAATTATTCTACCTTTATTCTTTCGCCTGTGTAAGTTAATATAAGTTAAAATGAATGGATATTAACCCAAAATTTTACTGTTTTGGCATAAGCCTAGTTGAATCGAACCCCATAAGCCTTGTGGTGTTCGACTCCGCTCGGCTTTAATAACACCCTTGAAATATTCTCGGGATTAAAAAGGTACAAACAGTTTTCCACATCTTCCATAGAAAGATTTTCAACTATTTTAATAACCTCGTCATCACTTACAATTTTGTTTCTTAAAATAAGCTGTTTGCCCGCTGTTGACATTCTGTTTCCGGCACTTTCTGAAGCAAGAATTATTCCTGCTTTAAGGTGCTGTTTCATATCCTCAAATTCACGCTTTGTAATACCGCTTTTATGTATATTATAAAGCTCATCTTCAATCATAGCCGACACGGTTTCAATGTTTTCAACATTACACCCCGCATAAACAGATGTATATCCCCCGTTTTTAAACACATTCGGGAAACTGTATACCGAATATGCAAGGCCTTTTTCTTCCCTTATGTGCTGAAAAAGGCGCGAGCTCATACTGCCGCCAAGCACGTTACAGATAAGCGTGTGCGCATACATTTTTTCGTCGTTATAGCAAAGACCGGGAAGTCCTATTGCAATATGCGCCTGTTCAATATCTTTATATATTACCATTTCTCCTTTTTTATATTCGGGCACTGCCGTTACAGGATTTACGGAAGCGTCTTTCCTTACGCCGCCAAAATATTTTTCGCATTTTTCCTTGATAGTATTTTCATCAAATGTGCCTGCAACCGAAATAACAATTTCATCTGCACAGTAGCGCATGTCCATATATTCTTTAATAAGCTTTTTATCAAACGAATTTACGCTTTCGTGCGAGCCAAGGATGTTCCAGCCGAGACTGTGCCCTTCAAAACAAATGCCCGCCAGAATATCGTGCACGAGCTCTTCGGGGTTATCCTCATACATATCTATTTCTTCGCAGACTATGGTTTTTTCCGTTTCGATATCCTTTTTATCAAATTTTGAATTAAGAAGCATATCGGAAATAAGCTCAAGCGCAAAATCAAGGTCTTCTGCAAGGGTTTTTGAATATACACAGGTACAGTCGTGCGCAGTAAATGCGTTAAGCTGACCTCCCGTTTTATCCATAGAAACCGCAATATCCTTTGCTGTTCTTAAATTTGTTCCTTTAAAGAGCATATGCTCAATAAAATGGGATATACCCCAGAACTTTTCTGTTTCATTTATAGTGCCGCTGCCAATCCATACGCCAACGGACACACTTTTTGAATGCGGCAACTTGTCATACACAAGTCTTATTCCGCAATCAAGTTTTGTTATTTTCATATCAATTGTTCCGCCTTATATAAATGGTGTTAAAAGCCGCCATGCGGCTTCCTTCATCTTTTTAATTCGTCCTCTTTTGTTAAATTCCTCTACATTTATTTCTTTTGAATGTGTTAAATCTTCAAAATACGCATTTTTGCATCGGGCAGCAAAGGTTTTATCATAAACAAGTGCCGTCATTTCAAAATTTATAAGGAACGAGCGCATATCAAAATTCGCACTTCCTATAGCGCTTGCAAAATCATCTGCCACTATCATTTTTGAATGAATAAATCCGTCGTAGATATACACTTTTATACCATAGTTAAGAAGCTCGTCAATGTGCGACATTGTGCCGTAATACACAAATCTTTTATCCGGTACACCGGGAATAATTATCCGCACATCCACACCCGAACGTGCCGCCATACGAAACGCCGATTGCAGAGTTTCGTCAGGTGCAAGGTACGGTGTCTGGATATACACATATTCCTTTGCCGAGGACAGTATTTTAAGATATGCATCTCTTATCGGCGCATTATTTAAATCAGGGCCTGAAGATAAAATCTGCATACCCATATTCCCCGTTTTTTCGGGAATTTTAAAATATTTCTTTATCTGCTCAATATTATCAACCTTGGACGTATATGCACGCCTTTTCCCTGCCTGCTTATCAAGATATTCCCAGTCCGACAAAAAACGAAGCTGAACGGACTGCACCGCCGAGCCTGTAATACGCACGGCACTGTCACGCCACGGATGCACTCTCGGGTCAAGACCGAGATAATCATCGCCAATGTTTATCCCGCCCGTATATGCGACAAGACCGTCGATTATAACCATTTTTCTGTGCATACGGAAATTCGCCTGAACAAGTGTGCCCGCCATCGACGGCAAAAAAGGATATACCATTCCGCCTGCATCAATAAGCTCTTTAAAATCACGTCGTCTGTTTTTCATCAGACCAAGGCGGTCATATATAAGGCGGACTTCCACACCCTGCCGTGCTTTTTTTGCAAGAAGCGAAATAAATTTTTTGCCAATTTCATCTTTGGTTTTTATTATAAAATAAAGTATGTTAATGCTTTCTTGCGCATTTTCTATTTCAGAAAACATCCGCTCGTACTTTTCTTTTGCACTTGTAAACAGCTCTACATCATTATCAGAAGAATACACACCGCCGCCGTTTTTTGCATTAAATTCTATCATATCTGCAAACTGCGGATTGATTTTTTCATTAAGCTTTCCCGTTTCTATATTTTCAATGTTCTGCTGCAGCACCTGACGGTAGCCGTCCTCCAGCTTTTTCAGGCTGTATTTTCTGGACAGAATTTTAAACTTGGTTGTACTTCCTATAAGGAAATAGAATATATATCCCACAAACGGCAGAAGCATAAAAATAAAAATCCATCCCATTGTGGATTTGACATCCTTTTCCTTGAAAAAGACCATGCCTGCCACAATAATAATATTTACAATATATACAGTTGTTACAATAAATGCGTAAATATCCATATTTCTCTTTCTAAACAATTTGGCGACTGAACTCTTTCAGCCGCCAAACCTATCTTTGTTAACCTTTGTTTTCTTCTATGATTTTTTGTACAACGGCAGGCGGTGCCTGTTCGTAGCGTTCGAACTCAAATGTATAGCTTCCTCTTCCCTGTGTCATAGAACGAAGGTCGATAGCATATCTGTACATTTCGCTCATCGGGATTTCAGCAATTACTTTGCCCGGTTCAATACCAAGCACTCTGCCGCGTTTTTTATTTATATTACCCATGATGTCGCCTGTAAATTCATCAGGAATTTCAACTTCCAGATGTCCAATCGGTTCAAGGATAATCGGTCCGGCATTTACAAGCTCTTTAAATGCAAGGTGTGCCGCCATTTTGAACGCCATTTCGGAAGAGTCAACATCGTGATATGAACCATCATAAAGGGTTGCTTTTACGCCAACAACCTTATACCCTGCCTGAATACCTTCACTCATCATTTCCTGAAGTCCTTTTTCTACTGCAGGATGGAAGTTTTTCGGAACACTGCCGCCGAAGATATTTTCGCCGAACACAAGACCTTCGCTGTCGCACGGTTCAAATTCAATTTTAACGTGACCGTACTGACCATGTCCACCGGACTGTTTCTTGTGTTTACCTTCTGCCTGGATTTTCTTTGTAATTGTTTCTCTGTAAAGTACTTTCGGCTGTGAAAGCTCTACATCTGTTCCCATAGCTTTAAGTCTGCTCACAACAAGGTCAATATGCTGGTCGCCAAGACCTGATACAAGAAGCTGTTTGATTTCGGAATTATTTTCAAATTTCAATGTTTTATCTTCTTCAAGAAGCTTCTGCATACCGGCGCTGATTTTTTCTTCATCGCCTCTTGCTTTCGGGGAAATTGCCATTGTGTAAACAGCAG
>JAZRHB010000009.1:0-23881 GCA_045644605.1 Clostridia bacterium | reverse complement strand
CCCGTAATTAACTATGATAATACGGAAGAGCTATCTTTGGGTGACAGTAGTGACAAAGTGGAAGTATTGCAGTATTTTATTTCGGTTATTTTTGAGTTTGTTAATTATTTCGAACCGATAAAAGTTACAGGAACCTTTGATGTAGCAACAAGAGTTGCCGTGATGAAATATCAGGAGAATAACAACCTTGATGTTACAGGTGTTGTAAATGAAGAAACGTGGCAGTCTATTTATTCTCAATATCGTGGTATTGTCAACCTTGTGCTTTCAAGGGAAGAACTGTTCCCGATAAGCATTGCACCTTTTGGCGGTACTGAACTGAAAATGGGCAGTGTTTCTGAAGATGTAAGGATATTACAGGAGAACCTGAACAGAATATCTACGGTTTATACCAACATAACTCCTGTTGCTGAAACGGGGTCGTACGGGAAACAAACACGGCGTTCTGTAATTCAGTATCAGGAACGGTTTGGAATTCCGGTAACCGGCAGAGTTAATGAATACACGTGGAATGATATAGGTAAACGTGCGCAGGAAATTGCGCTTGCAACAACTGTTCGTGATACACAGTTTGTTTCAACGCTTAAATTGGGTGACAGCGACGCTACAATGTTCGGCGGAGAAAGCGGCAGTGAGAATGTCGGAAGACCAATAAATGCTCTTCAATCGCATTTGAGAACAATTTCTGCTGCATACGAAAACATTCCAACACTAATTCCTGACGGAATTTTTGATGAAACTACACAAACTGCAGTTGAACAGTTTCAAATAGAGTTTGGGCTTGAAAAAACAGGCGAGGTTGACCTTGAAACATGGAGAAAGATTGTCGAAGTGAAACTGCGTATTGACAGAGAAAACGGCGAGATGTTTCCGGCTAATTTGTATCCTGCTGATAACCACACTATTGCGACAGGCGAAAGTGCGGAAATTGTTTATATTATTCAGAGTATGCTTAAATCTCTGTCTGATATATTTGCCAATATTCCAGACGTTGATATCAACGGAACAAACGATGAAAAAACATCGGCGGGAATTATTGAATTTAAAAGGATTTCGGGTCTTAGACCCACTCCGGAAATCAACCGCATGTTCTGGGATGATTTGCAAAGAGTGTATAATCTTAATATAACAAACCCAAGTCTAACATAAAAGCCCTGAAAAGGGCTTTTTTTTTACTGTTTTATATGCAAATTTCAATTTTTTATGGTATAATTGATATAATTAGGGAAAATTTGATGATTGGATGTGAATCATTTGTATTTTAAAGGGTTGCAGCTTAACGGATTTAAATCTTTTGCAGATAAAACAGACCTTGAATTTAACGATGGAATAACTTCTGTTGTAGGACCTAACGGAAGTGGTAAAAGTAACATTTCTGATGCTATTCGCTGGGTTATGGGGGAAATGAGCGCAAAATCACTTCGTGGTTCGAAAATGGAAGACGTAATTTTCTGCGGTAGTGAAAAAAGAAAACCGCAGGGTTTTGCCGAAGTTACAATTATTCTTGATAATTCTGACCATTCCTTAAACATCGATTATTCAGAGGTAAGTGTTACAAGAAAGGTTTATCGTTCGGGCGAAAGCGAATATTTCATTAATAAAACACCATGCAGACTCAGGGATATAAGCGAACTGTTTATGGATACAGGTATCGGACGTGACGGTTATTCTATTGTCGGTCAGGGTAAAATTGACGCTATTTTAAGTGCAAAATCTGAAGAAAGACGTCATATTTTTGATGAAGCTGCCGGAATCACAAAATACAGATATAAGAAAAATGAGGCGGAGAAAAAGCTCCTTCATACAGAAGAAAATTTAACACGTGTTAAAGATATAATTATCGAAATTGAAGGCAGACTTTCATCACTTCAAAATCAATCTGAAAAAGCACAAAAATTCCTACTTCTTCGTGATGAAAAGAAAGATGTTGAAATAAGTCTTTGGCTTATCGATCTTGAAACAATTAAACTTCAGCTTGAAAAGCTTGATAAAAATCTTGAAATTGTTACAAATCAGGCAAAAGAAAATGATGAAAAAATTGTATCACTTCAGACCGAAATTGATGCTTTGAAAGAAACAATGCGCATAACCGAAGGCGAAATTGACAAAACAAAATCGCTTATGTATGCAAAACGCGAAGAAATAACATCTGCAAAAAGCGATATTGACCTTGCGCGCGCAAATATTCTTCACGGTGAAAAAGATTTAGAACGAATTAAAAATGAAATAGTTGCAATCGGGGATAGAAAACAGGAGCTTGATAAGCTTATAAACTCACAGGGCGATACATATACCTCTCTTTCCGAATCACTCAAAAGCATTAAAGAAGAAATACAGAAGTTCACCGAGGAGCTTGTCAGGGTTTCAGGTGACATTGAAGAAGAAAATAAAGGCAGGGAAGCAACAGATAACGAAGTAAAAGTGCTGTTTGATAAAATAGCGGCTAACAATGTTACTGCAGCAACCTGCACACAGCTTATTTCTTCTCTTGAAGAACGTGCAAAGCAGATTAAAGAATCAATAAAACAGCAGGACGAAAAAATTGAGAAGAATAAAGATGAAATCTATTTGGTTCAGTCTAAAATAGAAGAGCTTAAACAGCAGGAAAACAACTGCGGTGTAAAATGCGAGCGATTTTCTCTTTTGATGAAACAAAACGAAGAAAAATATAATACTTCAAAAAGTGATATCATCAAATACGAAAGCGAACTTAAATCTCTCAAAAACAGAAAAGCTATTCTTGAAGACCTTGAAAACAGCTATGACGGATATTCAAAGAGCGTAAAGTCTATTATGCAGGAACACAAAAACGGAGCACTTTCGAGAGCATTGATTTACGGACCGGTGTCTTCGCTTATTGATGTTAACCGCAAATATGTTACTGCGATTGAAACAGCACTTGGCGGCAATGTAAACAATATAGTTGTTGAAGATGAAAATGACGCTAAAAAAGCAATAGATTTTCTTAAAAACACCCACGGCGGACGCGCGACGTTTATGCCCGTTTCATCTGTGCATTCAAAATCAATTGATGTTAATGATGCAAAAGGCATGGCGGGATATATTGATATTGCATCAAATCTTGTTTCGTGCGATAAAAAATACAGTGAAATCATTAAGTTTTTGCTTTGTCAGACGGTTGTTATAGATAACTATGACAATGCCGTTAAAATTGCAAAAAAATTCAAATATGGATTTAAAATTGTCACACTTGACGGTGAGCTTCTTAATACCGGCGGTACTATATCGGGCGGTAGCAATAACAGAAGCAGCGGAAGTCTTTCGAGAAAAGATGAAATTGCAAGAGTGACGGCTGAAATTGAAGAAACAGCAAGACTTCTTGAAAAAGCAGTTGCATCAGAAAAAGAAAATGAAGGAAGACTGGCAAACGCAAAGAAAGATTTTGAAGATGCACAGAGCGAGCTTTGGGAAAGCAAAAACAAGCTTGAAAAATATATGACATCTGCACAGCATATTCTGTCACTTCAGGAAGATATAGATTCTTCTATGGAAGTATATGAAAGAGAACTTACAGAGATTGCAGAAAAAACAAAAAGCGCAAAAGAAGGCCTTGAAAAAACAAAGTCCGAAACTGCGGATTTGCAGAAATTGCTTGCTGATGTTACGGACAAGCAGGGTCTTATGGGAGATAAGATACTTAAGCTCCGTCAACAACACCTTGATGTGTCGAACAAAATCAATGAGCTTCGCATAAGTGAAGGGATTGCGGATAAGGACCTAAGCATAGCAATCTCAAGAAAAACCGAGTTTGAAGCAGAACTTAAAAATATATCCGAAAGAGAAATTCAGCTTAATGCAGATATCGAGAATATTAAAACAAGTGATGTTACATTGACTGCCGATATTGCTGCAAAAGAAGAGCTTGTAGTAACTCTTGAAACGGAAGTTAAAGAGGCGGATATTAAACTTATCGAGCTTGAAGAAGTTAAAAAGCAGGAATACGAAAAACGAGATAGGTTCGAAGAGCTTATGCAGTCATATAACGCTGCTGCTGTTGATTTGCAGGCGGAAAACGGCAGACTTGAAGCGAAAAAGGTTAAATATACTTCTGATAATGAAAATATCCTTTCAAAGCTTTGGGATGAGTACGAAATAACTTTCAGCGAAGCACTTAAACATAAAGTGACAATAGAAGATATTCCGGCTGCAAAAAAACAACTGCAGGCAATCAAAAACAGCATTAAAGCATTGGGGCATATCAACATAAATGCCATTGAAGAATATAGAGAAGCAAAAGAACGCTATGATTTCCTTACTGCGCAGGAACAGGATATTACTGCGGCTAAAACCGAGCTTCTAAACCTTATTTCTGAAATGGAAAACATTATGAAAACAATGTTTGACCAGAACTTTAAAAAGCTTAACGAAAAGTTTGCAGAAACATTTGCCGAACTGTTCGGTGGGGGAACGGCATCACTTTCGCTCAGCGACCCCGAAAACCTGCTTGAAAGCGGCGTGGATATAAACGTTCAACCACCGGGTAAAAATCTGCAAAATATAAGCCTTCTGTCCGGAGGAGAGAAGGCATTTACCGCGATTGCGATTATATTCTCGATTTTAAAAATTAATCCTACACCGTTCTGCATATTTGACGAAATCGAAGCAGCTCTTGATGATGCAAACGTATACCGTTTTGCTGATTATCTTAAAAAGCTTTCGAAAAACACACAGTTCATTCTTATTACACACCGAAAGGGTACAATGGAAGTTGCGGACAGACTTTACGGTGTTACAATGCAAGAAAAAGGTGTTACAAGACTTCTTTCACTTGATATGGATAAAATGGCTTAAGCATTTTGTTGGAGATAGAATATCAGAAACCATACCATCAAAGTAACAAATATAGTTATCAGCGCAGTGGTCAGCGCCTTTAAAAGTGGCGTTTTATGAGGACTTCTGCGCTGTTTTTTTGAGAGTGTTCGCATTACATTTTTCACAAAAATAATTTCATCATTATTTAAATCACGTTTTGGAAGAATTATAAAGTTATTTTTGGAAATATAAATAAAGAAATATCCGAAACGTTCGATTATTGCAAGAATTTGCGAAAGCTTAAGTTCGGAAGTGCTATTTCTTCTTTCTATGGCAATTGACTCTTCAGTAAGTGTCAACATTGGCGGAAAATCAAGAAAAGGCGAGGTTTTATAAAATTCTCCTGCTTTTTTAGGTATCATGCTGAAAGCGGTATATACATACGAAACAATTGGTATTCCAAACACAAAAAGAAGCAAAAGCCCCTGACCCGTTGCTCTGTATCCTATATATGTAAGGATAAGAAGAAGCAACACAAAAATCATTCCAAGTATTTTCGAAATACTGCTGAAATAGGTTATTTCTTCGTAAATAACAAAGTCCCTGATAGTTAATTTTATTCTCTTTTTTAATTCTTTCATATTATCCTCAATTCTGACTTCTTTGTCTTAAGATTTCAAACAAAGTAACTCCGGTGGCAACAGATGCATTAAGTGACTGTATTTCGCCAATCATCGGTATTTTAACAAGAAAATCACACGATTTTCTTACAAGTGAGCTCATACCTTCGCCTTCACTGCCAATTACAACGCCAATAGAACCGGTTAAGTCGCTTTTATAAATATTCTGTGCGCCTTCAAGGTCCATTCCCATAATCCATACACCTTGTTTTTTGAGATATTCAATTTCATTTACAAGATTTGCAACCTTTGCAATTTTCATATGTTCAAGTGCACCTGCCGCAACCTTTGCAACAGTTTCGTTTATACCAACGCTGCGTCTTTTCGGAATTATAATTCCATGTACACCGGCGGCAAGAGCGGTTCTTATAATTGCACCCATATTATGTGGGTCGGTTATTTTATCGGCAATAAGGACAAAAGGCTTTTCTCCGCGTTCTTCAGCGTAGGCGAGAATATCTGACGTACTCACATATTTAGTTGCGGAACACTGGGCAATAATACCCTGGTGAGTTCCTGTTTTTGAAAGCTGGTCAAGCTTTGCTCTGTCGGTTTCAATTATAACAATTTTTTGCTCTTTTGCCTGACGGATAATCTGCTTTAAACGTCCGTCACCATCTTTTAAAACATATATTTTATCAATATCGCGTTCGGATTTAATTGCTTCCAGAACGGAATTTCGCCCTTCAATCTGATAACTCAAATCAGCACCACCTTAAACTTTTTAGATAGTATAACATATTTTGCCGAAATTTACAAGAGAAAATATTGAAATGCTTATCAAATAGTGATATAATAGCATTGTTTAAAGAAAAAGGAAGCGACATTCTAATGACAAACAGTAAAAACACAATTTCAACAACACTTAAAATTGCCGTTCCTGCTATGATAGAATCATTTTTTGTTGCTTTTGCAGGATTTATTGATTCTATGATGGTAGGCTCGCTTGGTACCAATGCAGTTGCGTCTGTAGGGCTGACAACACAACCTAAATTTGTAGGACTTTCGGTATTTTTTGCGATAAACGTATCAGTTTCGGCTCTTGTTGCAAGAAGATTTGGAGAAAAAGACCGCAAAAGTGCAAATTCCATTCTTATTACGGCAATTGTTCTTATGTTGATACTTGTTGCTTTAATAACGGCTCTTTGTGTTGTTTTTGCACCGCAAATAATGTCACTTTGCGGTTCTACTCCCGAAACGCACGATAATGCGGTTTTATATTATAAAATCATTATGGGCGGTATGATATTCAACTGCCTGCAAATGACAATAAACGCCGCACAACGTGGTGCAGGTAACACAAAAATAACAATGCGCACAAACATTGTATCAAATATAGTTAATGTTGTTTTTAACTATCTTTTAATAGGCGGAAACTTTGGTTTTCCGGCACTGGGTATTGCTGGTGCCGCAATTGCAACGGTATTTGGTACTGTTGTTTCATCTGTTATAAGTATTATTTCCGTTGCAAAGAAAGATTGTTTTCTCAGTCTTGTGTATATAATTAAAGAGAAAATAAAACCAATGTTTGATGCCCTCAAAAGTATTATTAAAGTAGGGTATAGCGTTTTCTTCGAACAAATTCTTCTGCGCATTGGATTTATGTCCACTGCCCTAATGGCGGCGGAACAGGGGAATGCGGCAATGGCTGTTCATCAGGTAGGAATGAATGTGGTTTCCCTTTCTTTTGCATTTGGAGATGGTTTACAATCAGCCGCAGTTGCGCTTATAGGGAAGAGCCTTGGTGAGAAAGAACCCGATATGGCAAAATTATATGGCAGAACCTGTCAACGAATAGGTGCAATAATTTCTATTGTTATGGCTATTGCATATTCTGTAGGTGCAAAAACTATAATGGGTTGGTTTTTCCACGAACCGGACGTTGTAACTTTAGGCGTAAGCATAATGCTTACAATAATTCCTATTGTGCTTTTCCAGATAAAACAAGTTATATATATGGGATGTCTGCGCGGTGCGGGAGATACCTTATATACAGCAATTATTTCTGCCGTAAGCGTTGTATTTGTCAGAACGGTAGGATCATATGTTTTTTGTTATATATTCGGTTTTGGTATAGTTGGTATCTGGCTGGGTATCCTTCTTGATCAGATAGTGCGTATTACATTTAGCGGACTAAGGTTTAAAGCCGGAAAATGGGTGAATATTAAGATATGAAAAACTATAAAATTATTGTTCAGTATGATGGTACCCGATATAACGGATGGCAACGACAGGGCAACACAAAAAACACAATTCAGGAACGATTTGAAAATGTACTTTATGAAATGTGTGGCACAAATATAGAAATTTTTGCTTCCGGCAGAACGGATGCGGGCGTCCATGCTGAAGGGCAGGTTGCAAATTTCAAATGCGATGTTGATATGACTGCAGATGAAATTATTAATTATTTAAACAGATATCTTCCTCAGGATATTCGGGTAACGCATATTGAAGAAGCTGATGAGCGTTTTCACAGCAGATTGAATGCAGTATCAAAAACTTACGAATATAGTATTGCAACACAAAAACCGCACGTATTTATAAGAAAATATGTTTATACAGCAGAAAGAAAACCGAATATAGATATTATGAAAAAAGCAGCGAAAGAAATTTGCGGCACCCATGATTTTAAAGGATTTTCGTCTGTAGGAAGAACTAAAAAATCTACCGTAAGAACAATAAATAATATTGAAATTGCAGAAGAAAACGGAATAATATCAATAACAATTAACGGAAGTGGATTTTTATATAATATGGTCCGTATAATAGCGGGAACGCTTTTTGAAATAGGAACAGGGGATAAAGATGTTTCGGTTATAGAAAAAGTGTTTGAAACGAATGAACGACAGTATGCGGGGGCTACTCTTCCTGCTTGTGGACTAAAGTTAATAGAAGTTTTTTATTAAAAAAGAGCCTCCTCGGAGGCTCTTTAAATTATTCTGTAAAACTATATTTAGCAGCATTCGCACCCGGTTTTATAAATGGGATTTCTGCTGCATTTTTTTGCTTATGGCTTTCCTTGTGATTATAAAAAATTGCTGTATTGATTACAGTATCAATATTTGAAGCAAAAACAATACTTACATTCTGTTTTACAACATTAGGGATTTCATCAAGATCTTTTTTGTTTTCGGCAGGAATAATAATGGTTTTTATTCCGCTTTTATATGCTGCAAGTGTTTTTTCCTTTAATCCGCCGATAGGAAGAACTCTTCCGCGAAGGGTTATTTCTCCCGTCATTGCAACATCTCGTCTTACAGGATTTCCGGTTAAAGCAGAAATTATTGCAGTTGCAATTGTAATTCCGGCTGATGGACCATCTTTTGGCGTAGCACCTTCCGGAACATGCACGTGAATATCTTTTTTACTGTAAAACTCTTTATCAATTCCAAGCTCTTCGGATTTTGAACGTATATAACTTATTGCGGCATTGGCAGATTCTTTCATTACATCACCAAGCTGACCTGTAAGCTGTATTTTGCCCGTGCCGTCCATAATATTTACTTCAATAAAGAGAATATCCCCGCCAACTGCCGTCCACGCAAGGCCGGTTGCCACACCTATTGTATCTTCGGAAAGAATACGGTCTTTAGTATAGATTTTTACCCCTAAAAAGTCCTCGATGTTCTTTGATGTGACATCAACTCTTTTTTTGTCTTTTGAAATAATAAGCTTTGCGCTTTTGCGGCAAATTGCACCGATTTTTCGTTCAAGACCTCTGACACCGGATTCCCTTGTGTAGAAATCGGTAATATCTGAAATAACATCATCAGAAATGCGAAGAGATGATTTTTTAAGTCCGTGTTTTTCAAGCTGTTTCGGTACAAGATACTGTTTTGCAATGCACATTTTTTCGTCATCAGTATATCCTGAAATTTCAATAATTTCCATTCTGTCAAGAAGGGGACGCTGTACATTTGAAAGAGAGTTTGCGGTGCATACAAACATCACGTTACTTAAATCATACGGCACTTCGATGAAATGGTCGCGGAAAGCATAGTTTTGCTCGCTGTCAAGCACTTCAAGAAGTGCGGCAGACGGGTCGCCTTTCAAATCCATCGACATTTTATCTACCTCATCAAGAAGAATAAGGGGATTGGATGTGCCTGCCTCCTTTATAGCGGACATGATTCGTCCGGGCATTGCACCTATATATGTTTTTCGATGTCCGCGAATATCGGCTTCATCCCGAACACCGCCGAGAGAAACGCGTACATATTTTCTGTCAAGACTTCTTGCAACTGATTTCGCAACAGATGTTTTACCCACACCCGGAGGACCGACAAGACAAAGAATTGTTCCGTTTGTTTTGTTGGTTAACGCTTTTACAGCAAGAAACTCAAGAATTCTTTCTTTAACTTTTTCGAGCCCATAATGGTCTTCGTTAAGAATTGTTTCAGCTTTTTTTACGTCGATATTATCTTCAGTAAAAGTATTCCATGGTAGCTCAAGAACATAGTCAATATATGTTTTTATCAGGCCCGCTTCAGGGGAAGACGGTGCAGTTTTCTTGAGTCTTGATATCTCTTTGTCAAGCTTTTCCTGAACAAATGCAGGCAAGCCCGCTTTTTTAATATTATCAACAAGCTCTGTTATTTCAGTTGCAGACGGATCGAGTTTTGATAGTTCATCCTGAATAACCTCAAGCTGCTCGCGAAGATAATATTCGTGCTGTTTTTCATCAATTTTACTTTTGATTATATCATTGATTTGTGTTTCAAACTGAAGCATACTGATTTCGTTGTTCAGCGTACGAAGTAAACGAGTCAGTCGTTCGGTTGGGTCAAAAGCCTCCAGAATTTCCTGTTTATCCTTGGTTTCTGCCTCTATATTTGCGGCAATAAGGTCGGCAAACTGTCCGGGTTTATTTACTCCGTTTATACCAAAAATGATTTCGGGAGCAACCTTTCCGGAATGTTCGATGTATGTACCAAATATTTCTTTAGCTTTTTTAAGGAGCATTTCAGCATTTGAATCGGCAAAAGGAATTTCTTCATATTCACGTATGGTTGCGGAAATATATGGCGACATTTGCTCTATATCAAGAACTTCCGCGCGGCTGATTCCCTCAATAAGAATGCGAACATTTCCATCTTTAAGCTTCATTGACTGTTTGATTTTTGCAATTGTACCAACGCGGTAAAGATCATTTTCATTTACTTCTTCAAGGTTTTCGTCTTTTTGAGAAAGAAGAAAAATAATATTGTTTGTTTTTGCCGCTTCATCCAAAGCAGCAAGACTGATTTCCCTGGCAATATCAAAATGCATTACCATATAGGGGAAAACAACAAATCCCCTTAAGGCAATTACAGGTAATTTTTTTTCGTTTGGTTTCATTCGTTTCAAATCCCTTACAATAACTTTTAATATTAGTATACAACAAATATTCCACAAATGCAAGAATCAATGAATGGTTATATTGGTTTTTTTTAAATGTAACAAAAACGTAAATAACGAGTTATATGTTTGTTACATATATAAGGTATAATTAAAATTGATAAAATATAAATGCAGGTGTTTTATTTGAAAAAAATTATTATTTTATTATTAATACTTACTTTATTGCCGTTTGGTGTGTATGCTGCAACAAGGCCGGCTTATCCTGTTATACCCGACAGACTTCTCCAAATTTCAAAAGCAATGCTTCAGATTGATGATACGAATGCTACGTTGCTTTATGAAAGAATCCCTATTACAGAAGATTACGGCGCGTGGATGGTTGGCTGGTTCTGGGACGAGCACAAAATCGTTGTCGGCATTACAGATGAAGGCGAAATAATCTATTATAATACGGCGCCGCTTGGCTTTGTTACAACTTATCCGACGGGAACAACAATAACAAAAGAAGAAGGATATGAAATCGTTCTTGATTTTTTAAAAATAATAATGCAAGGCAGACAATGGAAACTTAAATCTGCCGGTGCATATGAATACGAATTTTCTGAAACACATAATGGCATACCGATTTTCGGACATGATGCCACTGTTGTTGTTGATAAATCGAGTGGCAAGGTTATATATTATAAAGGATTTTCGACATATGCATCATCATATGAAATTATTAAAAAAATGATTTCAAAAAGTTATGCATATAATCTGTATTTTGAAAATGTCGGTCTTGAACTTGTTTATCAGACTAAATATGACGATGCCACAAAATCAAAATATATAAAACCAGTATACATTTTTAACAACAAAAACAATAATGTAATTGACGTTGCTGACGGCAGTGTTGATACGATTAAAATGTATGATTACAATGTGTATTACACCGAAACATTTTTTGACGAAAGATTTGATTTTGACAATAATATAAAAACCGACGAGGCTATTTTTGTAGCCGATAACAGCATTGAATCAAATGCAAAAATAATACCGGAAGAGAATGTGAGAAATGCGTTTTGTTCGATTGCGAGCGGATATGCATTTAAATCTAACAAGGGTGTATTGAAATATTACAAAACAGCAAGTTCTGAAAATGCAGTGCCGGTGTGGCAGGTTAATATTGTTCCGTCTGTTTTTAAAGATGGAATTGACAGATTTTCTACAATGTATGATATCGGCGAAATTGACTGGCTTAAAAGCACCGAAACAAAAAAACAGTTTTGTTTTGCGCGCGCATATGTAAATGCAATGACCGGTGAGATTCTGGAGTTTAAATCAATCATAAATGACAAGTATCCGGGAGGCAATACTTACACAAGAGATGTTGCTATAAAAAGATTTTTACCAATAGCAACAGGGCAGCATTTTGATTCACTTAAAATGTATGGTGAAAATAAAATAAATTCTTATATTTCCGAATATGGTTACGCCCGATATGAAAATGATATGCGTGTTATTGGTGAAGGTGCTGTCTTTACTTATAATAATAAAATAGGGGATATAACAGACTATACTCTTAACATAAGCGGTGAAATAATGCCGCTTTACGGTGCTAAAACCCAGACAGAAATGAAAGAACTGATTAGAGAAGAAGTACCTTTTGAAATTATTTATATTGACAAAAACAAAAATGAAAAATATCCCGTATATTCATTCAAAAATATAATGGCTGAATTTGATCCCGTAACAGGAAATTATGTGAACCGAACGTCCGGGAATGAAATCAATACAATATTTATTTTTGAACAAGCATCAAAATTATATAGTGTTAACGGCGTAGAGAAATATGCTTCTGCTCCCGTTATACATAACGAAAAGCTCTTTCTGCCGATAAGGTTTATTTCTAACGAATTGGGTTATGTGATTTCATGGAACGACGATAACACTATTACGATTGAATCCCATAAAGAAATTATATATATAAGTCCGGACGGAAATTGTAGTATTAATAATATCAATTTCCAGCTTTTTGAAAAACCATTTATAATTGAAGGAATTACGTATGTTTCGCTTAAAGATATTTGTCGAATTTTCGGAATGCAGTCTTCGTGGGAAGCAAAAACAAACAGCATCTATATTTTAAATTAAATAAATTTTAAAAACCCCTTGATTTTTCAAAAAATGTGTGTTATAATATCTATCGTTGCAGAAAAATGCACATGTGCCGTTAGCTCAGCTGGATAGAGCGTCTGGCTACGGACCAGAAGGTCAAGGGTTCGAATCCTCTACGGCACGCCAAGAAAAAAAGACGGATTTCGACAAAGAAATCTGTCTTTTTTTCAGCTAAATTCGCTAACGCGAGCTAAATGTGCTGACGCACGCTAAATTACTTCGTAGCTAAATTGACATTTGGTCAGCTAATGGCGAATTTAATTTTGCTATTGCGGAGCAATAATTTAGCTTTGCAACTTGTTGCAAAATTTAGCTAAAGGCAATGCCATCTAAACCATTCGGTTCTTCCAAAAAAACGGATATCCAATCGGGTATCCGTTTTATTATTTAACAAATATAAGCTTTTCTTCGAAAATCCTTTTTACTGTAGTGCCGATCGGAGTTTCTTTGTAATCGCGTGACATATAAATTTTTTTTGGAGAAAGAGAAATAAGCCTGCTTATAAGCACATCTTCATGCTTTAACCCAATAATATTCATTTCGCTGAAAAACTCTTCATTACCGCTTATTTTAACAATGTTTCTGTTACTATCCTTTAATATAAAACCGTCTTCCGCATTACCGGATATGTGAATAATAAGTTCAGTTTCTTCCTGTATATCAACAAAATACTTTAGTAAATCAAGAAATTCATCATACGCTTTTTGCGTTATATATTCTTCAATTGCATCGGACAAAGCTAAATCCAGCTCTTGTTTATATTCGGAAAGTCTGAAATTTATCATTCCGTCAATATAAAGATTGCTGGATTTTTTGAAATGGTTCTTTATTTCGTTTCTTATAATTGCAGTACGTCTTTCGACAGTATTTTCCTTTTTTACAAATTCATTTAAAACATTTTTTGTATCAAATGAATTGATGCCGTGATTTTTTATCATTTTTTTTATTCTGTCATTTTCGATGTTGTTTACGATAAACTCACTTGCCGAAGTGGCAATTGCATTTTCAACCGCCGATTCACTATCTTTTTCGGTATGAATTGTTATTATTTCGTCCAACATACACTCAGCTTTTGTCTTGTTTTGTCTTATATTATCAGTTATTGACCGGAACAAGTTACATATGTCGTAAGTTGTGTCAACTCGAAATACACGCAAACAAGCGTCACTCCTTTTCATATATGGGCAAAATTGAACCTATATCTGTTAAAGTGTTCTTACCAAGAGATAGCACTTCAACACCTTTTTCTAAACAAAAAGCACGTATTTTAATATAATCAGTATGCTTTGTAATATCTCCGGCAAATGCAAGGATGTTTTTTGCAAGCTTGCCTGAACATCCACCGATAAAGCCATAGTCAAATCCATTGAGTCTAACTTGCCCTTTTGCAATTTTTAAAACATCTATATTATTGGCAGTTGCCGCCGCAGTTATTCCTTCATCTTCGGTTATAATTGAATTTCTATCAACAACACAAATATTGCATTTTGCATATCCCTGTTTAACGTCTATGAGTGTGTTTGTAAGATTATCAAAAAGAACATTATCAATATTTTTTCTGTTCAAAAAAGTATTGTTTTCAACTATTGCTATATTATATGCGGCATCGTTTGGATATTTTCCATTAGTGCTTGCACTTCCGCAAATTAAATTTGCATTTGTACCACGAAAAACTTCATTGTAATAAGAATAGGTTTCGGGCGAACATACAAAGGTTTCCGAATTGATATGCACAATGCCCGTGTCGGGATGATTAATAATGGGATTTACTTCACTATTAAGCGGGGGAGAGAAAATTATATCAATCCCAAGACTGCCCAGTGTATTCAAAATGTCGTGTGACGTATCTGCAGAAACAATTACTGCACCTGCATTTTCAGGTAAATTAGGAGTATCCACAAATTTCATATTTTCACCTCTTAATTTTCTGTTATTATTATTTTACAATATTGCGGTAACGGGGTCAAGTTTTTTAAAACTTTATATTGCAAAAATTTTGCATATGATGTATAATTATAATGTTGAATAAATTTAAAAGAAGGCACTTTTATGAAAAAAAGAACAAAACAAACCATTTCAATATTGCTTGTTATTGCATTTGTCGGCACTTTCATATTGTCGGCTGTGTTAAGTGCAATAAAATAATTTGCTGGTGGGTGGTGACAAAAAATGAATATAACTGTACTTGCAAATATGAAAAAAGATAAAAACGGCAACGTTCTTGCAATGGTAGAAAAAGCCTTTGCGGGTAAGGCTGATTTAAAGATTGTAACGGATTTTATTACACCGGAAAAACTAAGCGGTTCTGATATAGCGGTTGTTCTTGGTGGTGACGGTACTATTATACGAGCTGCAAAATGCGCTGCGCTTACTGACGTGCCTGTGTGCGGAATAAATCTTGGTAAAATAGGGTTTCTTGCATCTGCTGATGTGGAAGAGTTTTCGGATTTAGCAGGCAATTTATTAAGAGGCAATTATAACCTCGAGAAAAGAATGATTCTTAATGCAAGTATAAACGGTGGCGAAAACAGGCTTGTTTTGAACGATATTGCCGTTTTGCGCGGTTCTTATCCCAAAATGATAAAAATTACTATGGATGTTGATGGCGAGCATTTAGATACCTTTATGGCCGATGGAGTCGTGGTGGCAACACCTACCGGTTCTACAGCATATTCGCTTTCGGCAGGCGGACCGGTTGCGATGCCTACAATGGAAATGATGCTTGTTACCCCGGTATGCGCATATGATATGCATACGCGTAGCATGGTTTTACCATCCGAAAAAACGCTTGGCATTTCGCTTGGCAAAGACAGAAATTTCAAAGCAGAGGTTTCTTTCGACGGAAACGAAAATGTACTTTTAAATAACAACGACACAATAAAAGTCTCAAAATCCGAATACTCGGCAAAACTGATTAATTTTGGAAGCAGGAGCTTTTACGGCGTTTTGAGAAAAAAATTAGGCAGATAACAGGAGAGAAAGATATGAATAAGTATGAAAGACATTCTTACATTCTTGAGATTATCAAAGATAACGTAATACAAACGCAGGAAGATTTGTCTAAAAAACTTCTTCAGTACGGTGTGTATGCAACGCAGGCAACAATATCCAGAGATATTCGTGAGCTTAAACTTATCAAGGTTTCATCGGGTAACGATACATACAGATACGCTACAAGTATAACGGAAAGTGAAAACGATTTTGAATCAAGACTTAAAAATGTTTTTGTTGAGTCTGTTGTAGCTGTTGAAGTTGCAAAAAATATTGTTGTGGTAAAAACGTTGTCAGGAATGGCTCAGGCGGCTGCGGCAGCTCTTGATGCAATGGAACATCCCGAAATTGTTGGATGTATAGCAGGGGATGATACAATAATTGTTGTTTCTCCTGATGAAAAAGCGGCAGCTAAACTCAGTTCCAAACTTAAACTATTAATAAAATAGGGGGATGCCTTTTGCTTTCCTATCTTGAAATCAACAATATTGCAATAATAAAACGTGCCGAAATCAATTTTTGCGACGGGCTTAATGTTTTTACAGGCGAAACCGGTGCAGGTAAGTCCATCATTATTGATGCCATTGGTTTGATACTTGGGTTTAAAAGTTCAAAAGACATCATAAGAAGTGGCGAGCAAAAAGCTTTTGTTTCGGCGTTGTTTTATCCTGATGATAATACATGGGCAGAAATAGAAAAACTCGGCATTGAAAAAACGGAAGATAATTCTCTTTTGGTTTACAGAGAAATTTCTGTTGACGGCAGAGGTGTGTGCAAAATTAATGCATCACTTTCTATGGTGTCTGTCTTGAAACAGCTCGGTGCAATGCTCATAAACATTCATGGTCAACAGGAAACTACCATGCTTTATCAGTCTGATAAACACATATATTTTCTCGATAAATGGGCTTCGAAGCTTATTGCTCCTGTTATGAGCAAATATATGGCTCTTTTGTCTGATTATACTTCTGTAAAACGTGAAATATCGCAGCTTGAAGAATTCGAACAAAAACGTGCCATGCAGCAAGATATTCTTAAGTATCAGATTGAAGAATTAACAGCACTCGCTCTTTCAAAAGGCGAATATGAAAGCCTCGAAAAACGCCATTATGAACTAAAAAATATGGACAAGATTGCATCAGTTGTAAAAAATGCATATAATGCACTTGTGCAGTCACAGACAAACGTAAGTGATGAAATCCACTGCGTTTCAAGAAATCTTTCAACCGTAGCAGATTTCAGCGACGAAATGAGCGAAATTTATAGCGACGTAACTGATATTGCATACAGAATTGACGATATTGCCGGCAGACTTTCAAGATTTGATTCGGAAACGGATGAAAATGAACTCAATACTGTTTTTGAAAGAATTTCTGAAATAAACAAACTGTGTAATAAGTATAAATGTAACCCTGACGGGCTTGTTGATTTTCTTGAAAATGCAAAAGAAGAACATGGAAAACTCGAAAATCTTGACGATAAACTCAACGAATTAAAAGGCAAACTTGCAAAAATAACAGCAGACCTTTCAGTATATGCGGCAGAAATTTCTGACATAAGAAAAGCCGAAGCAAAAAAACTTGAAAAAGTGCTTACACAAGAACTTAACGACCTTAATATGAAAGGTACACAGTTTGATATTTCATTCACAAAAAGTGATAAGTTCCTTTCAAATGGATATGACGTTGTTGAGTTTCTTATTTCGCCAAATGTTGGCGAAGAATTAAAACCGCTTTCAAAAATTGCTTCGGGCGGTGAGCTTTCGCGAATAATGCTTGCACTAAAGAGCATTATTTCCGGACTCGACCTTGCGGAAACATATATTTTTGACGAAATTGATACCGGTATAAGCGGCATTACCGCCGAAAGAGTTGCAGATAAACTTGTAAATGTTTCAAAACACAATCAAACTCTTGTTGTAACACACAGTCCGCATATTGCCGCTATCGCAGATAATCATTTTCTTATTGAAAAATCAACCAATAATGGCGAAACACAAACAAAAATCAAGCTTCTTGATTTTGATGGCAGGGTAAATGAAATTGCACGAATTAATGCAGGTTCAAACCTTACTCCTGTTTCAATTGCACAAGCAACAGAACTTCTTAATAAAAGAAAACACTAATAAATTACGGAGGCAAAAAGCATGAAAAGATTTTTATGTATTTTAATTGCATCATTTGTTTTGACAGCTTTTTGTGTAAATGCAGATTCTATTAAACAAACTTCAGTTTGTGACGGAATTGAACTTATAAAAACTACCAAAGAAACAGACGACGGATTACAAAAAATATCCGTACTTAAAATCGATTTAAACAATCCGTTTATAACATTAAAAACACTGTATTCTTTGGATGGTATTAACAAACTTGACAGGGTAAAAACTCTTGTTGATGACCATGATGCCATTGCAGGAATAAACGGCGATTTTTTTCTTTGGTCAAATGGGGGAGGCTCATCTGTCGGATATAATGTGGTCGAAGGCGAAATGATTACTTCACCTGCCGTAGATGAAACTATGGCAAGTGTTGTAATGGATAATAACGGAAAGTTTATTTTTGATTATTTTACCGCTGAAATGACCATCAAAACCAAAAAGGGACATATCGAAAAGATAAAGAATGTAAATAAATATGACGACCTTTCAGGAATAGTTTTATATAATACACTTTGGGGAGAATATTCCCTTGGTTCAACCGGAAATCTTGTTGAGGTTGTCGTTGATGGAAATACCATTCAAGAAATAAGAAATGACAAGCCTGCGGCAAAAATACCGGAAAACGGATATGTACTTGCCGGTCTTTCTGATTTAACGGACTTTTTTGACAAAATCAAAGTAGGAGAGAGACTTACTCTTGATATTGATATAAAACCTGAAATTGACGCACAAAATGCAATTGGCGGCGGTACACTTCTTGTCGAAAATGGAAAAAAAGCACCAATAACACACGGAACATCAGGGCGCGCGCCAAGAAGTGCTTTCGGCGTAGACAAAACGTCTGATTTTGCATATTTTATTGCGGTAGATGGCAGAGGCTCTTCGGGTAGTATAGGTATGACTCTTGATGAACTGTCAAGCTATTTGCTAGAACTTGGTGTTCACAATGCTATTAACCTTGATGGCGGCGGGTCAACCCAGCTTGTTGGAAAAGTTCAGGGGGATGCATCTTCATCTTATTTAAATTCACCTAGTGAAAACCGCGCCGTATCAAACGCATATGGGGTTTTCCATTCGGGAATTGAAAATGTTATAATTGACCACGATGAAGAAATGCATCTTTTTGAAGATATTGAAACACAACTTTATCTTTATCCGGATGATGCACTTGGTGATACAATAAATACTGACGAACAGAGAAAATTTGGCAAAACAAGTACAAAGCTATGGTATGATTTTACTGTCGAACTGGACAAGCTGCAGTCTGCGGGACTTGATTTTGAAACCCCGCTCGTAATTAACAGCTCATCTGATAAAGTTAAAATTGATGTGTATGCCGAAAAAGAAAACAATCAGTGGCTCCGTTATTTGCTTACAGATGCGAACGGAACAAGCCATAGATATACGCTTGCTGATGAGGTTGATTGGGAAGGGTGGAAAACACTAAAATTTGAACTTGATAATTCTATTGAATATCCCGTAAAACTTACAAAAATTTACCTTGTACAGCCCGAAAAGGATATCCGCACAAAAGGCGCAGTTTATTTTGACAATATAACCGTAAATAAACCGCATTTTTATAAAGAGAACAATTTTGCCGTGTTGTCACCAATGCAATATGACAATACACTCCTTAACAGACTTGCAGCTTTAGCAGTAACAAAGGAACTTAATAAATCAGAACATTCGCTCAGTATGTCGGATGCGTATGATGATGTTGCCGGTAATATTGCAAGAGAAAATTTTGGCAAGACAGTTACAAAAGATATAAATATTCTTCAGGTTACGGATGCAACGGCACCTACGATAAACTGGCTTAAGGCTGAAATACGGAAAAACAAAAGCGGCGCAATTGTTATCGTTGCAAATGATGATATTTACAGCAAAATAAAATCCTTTGTGACAGTATCAAAAAAACCGGTGTTCTATATTTATAAAGGGGAACAGACCTATTTTGAAACCGAAAAAAATGTAACCCAAATATCTCTTGCGGAGAATTTGCCTGATTTGAATAATCGTAATACCGTTGATATGGTAAACATCTTTAAAACAAAAAACGGTTTTGATTTTAATATTCGCAGATTTAAATTGTACTAATCTATTGACAAAATTGCAAATTTTTGGTAACATATTTCTATATGTTTAAACTAACGTGCCACTTAAGGCGGAAAGGTAATGTTTTATGTTAAATACTGAAAAAACAATGGAAAAAATCGTTGCATTATGCAAAGGCCGCGGATTTATTTTCCCCGGCTCTGAAATATACGGCGGTCTCGCTAACACTTGGGATTACGGCCCGCTTGGTGTTGAATTCAAAAACAATGTAAAAAAAGCATGGTGGAAAAAATTTGTTCAGGAATCCGAATATAATGTGGGGCTTGATGCGGCAATTCTTATGAACCCGACAACATGGGTTGCTTCCGGTCACGTAGGCGGTTTTTCTGACCCGCTTATGGACTGTAAAGAATGTAAAACACGTCACAGAGCAGACAAGCTTATTGAAGATTACTGTGCCGAAAAAGGCGAAGAAATCAATGTAGGCGGCTGGACTGATGAGCAGATGCTTGCGTACATCAAAGATAATAACATTGTTTGTCCGCAGTGTGGCAAACTCAATTATACAGACATCAGAAAGTTTAACCTTATGTTCAAAACTTTCCAGGGTGTAACTGAAGATTCAAAATCCGAAATTTTCCTTCGTCCTGAAACAGCACAGGGGATTTTTGTTAACTTCAAAAATGTACAGAGAGCAGGAAGAAAGAAAATTCCGTTTGGTGTAGCACAGATTGGTAAATCTTTCAGAAACGAAATTACTCCGGGTAACTTTACTTTCAGAACACGTGAATTTGAACAGATGGAACTTGAATTCTTCTGCGCACCGGGAACAGACCTTGATTGGTTCAAATACTGGAAAGATTACTGTGTAAACTGGTTGTATTCTCTCGGTATCAAACCCGAAAACTTAAAACTTCGCGATCACGATCCGGAAGAACTTTCTCACTATTCAAACGCAACAACTGATATTGAATTTATGTTCCCGTTCGGTTGGGGTGAGCTTTGGGGTATTGCTGACAGAACAGATTTTGACCTTAATCAGCACGCTAAACATTCCGGCGAAAACATGGAATATACAGACCCGTTCACAAACGAAAAATATGTTCCGTATGTTGTTGAACCGTCACTCGGCGCAGACCGCGTAACTCTTGCTCTTCTTGTTGAAGCATATGATGAAGAAGAAATTGCAGAAGGCGATGTAAGAACTGTTCTTCATTTCCATCCTACACTTGCACCATATAAAGCAGCAATATTGCCGCTTTCCAAAAAGCTTTCTGAGCCAGCATACGAAATATTTAAAGAGCTTTCCAAACACTTTATGTGTGAATTTGACGAATCCGGCAGTATCGGTAAAAGATACAGAAGACAGGATGAAATTGGTACTCCGTTCTGTATTACATACGATTTCGATGTTGAAACAACGGGTATGGTAACTGTTCGCCACAGAGATTCTATGGAACAGGAACACGTAAAAGTGGAAGACCTTGTATCTTATATCGAAGAAAGAATTAAATTCTAAAAAATATTTTACAAACTATTATACTTAAAATAATTGCAGTAACATCCGCCATTAGCGCCGCAACAAGCGTATGGCGGATATTTTTTACCTTTGCGGCGCCATAATACACCGCTACAGTATAAAATGTGGTTTCTGTTGACCCCATCATTACAGATGCAATCCGCCCTGCGTAGCTGTCGGGACCGTTTGTTTTAAGAATTTCATCCACAATACCAAGCGCGCCGCTGCCAGAAACAGGGCGTAGGAGTGCAAGCGGTACTATTTCTGCCGGCATTCCGATAAGCTTTAAAACAGGGGATAGGGCATATGCAATCATATTTACGGTGCCCGATGCTTTAAGCATTGACATAGCAACCATAATACCTATAATATTCGGCATTATTTCAAACGTCATTTTAATACTTTCTGCCGCACCGTCAATAAAATAATCATATGTGTTTTTTGATTTATAAAACCCAAAACAAACAATTAAAAGAATAATAACAGGGGTTATGTATGATGTAATGCTCAAAATTATTTTCCTCCGCACGAAAACAGTTTTGCAGTGATTATCCCAACACTAAGCGCAGCAACAGACACAATCCATACAGGAATTATTATTTCAGACGGCGCAGCGGATCCCGATGCCGCGCGCATCGAAATTACCGTTGTAGGAATAAGCTGTATTGATGCGGTGTTAAACACAAGAAACATTATCATTTCGTTTGTGGCAATACCGCCCGAAGTCTTGCCGAGTTCCTGCATAGCTTTAATTCCAAACGGTGTTGCTGCATTACCAAGCCCTAATATATTGGCAGTAATGTTCATTAATATATTTTTTCCTGCTTTTCCATCAATGGAAATTGTTTTAAAAAAACATTTATATACAGGTTTTATAACCTTTGAAAGTAGCTTTATAATTCCGCCTTCTTCGGCAATTTTCATTATTCCGTTCCAGAATGCAATTATACCAAGCAGTTCAAGTGTCATCGTTACACCACTTTGCGCACCTTCTGCGGCGGCAAGTGCAACACTTTCGGCATTGCCAGAAAACAGCCCTACAATAAGCGAAAATATTATCATTCCTACCCATATATATCCAAACATAACATCACCTTTATTATAATTATGCTTGTTTCTTATTGTAAATTACAGGAATTTATGTTATAATTAAGATATCGAGCTTATGGAGTGATTAAAATGAAGAAAATAATATATATCATTCTCATTATTGTTTTATTGGGAACAGCCGGCACATTCGCTTATAAAACATTTGTTGCAAATAACGTGTCTGATGCTAATGTTAACAATGAAACTGAAAATGGGGGAATCACCGTTATATCGATTTATGATGTTAAGGGGATAACAACCAAAGAAGCTGAAAACCTGTGTGTTTCTGCATTTGGCGAAAAAGATAAGGAAACGGGATTTCTGTTTTCCTTTGGTGTTTCAGGCGCTGTCGAGCGAAACAATAAGCAGTATTATGTTATACGGGCATCCTGGCTTGTAAACAATAGTCATATGTCGTATATCGGAGATTATTTTGTTTCAGCTGATGGTAAAGAAATATATACCGGCATTGCAACCCCGCCTGATGAATACGTTTTTGATGCTCTTGTCTGGTCGAAATAACATCTTACGAATATAAAGGGGATACCACTAAAAATGGACAGATTAAAAGTTATTCTGGCAGGAATAATTAAATCCATCATCTTTGGTGTTGGATTTTTAATGACAACAAAATCAATCGAGCAGATTCCCGTTGTTGATTTTCTTGCACTTCGGTTTCTTGTTGCCGCCATTTGTTTTGAAATTTTAAGACTTACAGTTTTAAAATTTAAGCTAAATTTAAAAGATTTTATGCAACTTTTGCCGATGGCACTATGTATTCCGATAGGATATTACACATTCGAAGCCATAGGACTGCAGGGAGCATCAAGTATGTCGGCAGGAATTATCATTTCTTTTGTTCCTGCGCTTACGTTTATATTCGAAATCATCTTTTTGAAAGAACGATGTAGCCTGAAAAGGGGCGGTTTTATACTTATTTCGGTGCTTGGTGTGCTTTTAATTGCGTATATGTCGGGTGGCAGCGACAAGCAAAACACCATATGGGGAATAGCATTCTTGCTTTTAGCATCATCAATGGAAGCACTTTATGCCATAACATCAAAAAAAGCATCAGGAAAGCTTGGAGCGACCGAAAAAACCTATGTAATGATGTGGGTA
>JAZRHB010000008.1:0-26228 GCA_045644605.1 Clostridia bacterium | reverse complement strand
AAGTATACCAAGTGTTTTACCCATTGCAATTTCTTTTGCGTAAGTATGATTCGGGTCAACATCTGTAAATTGTTCTGCTTCTTCTGCTGTAAGTCCAAGTGTTCTTATAAGCCAGCCTGCAAAATCTGCTCTTGTGATGTTTTCTTCAGGTGCAAATTTACCATCAATCGCATTAGCTATATCCTTAACAGCAAGTGTTTCTATTTCCTCTTTTGCCCATTCAAAGTCAGAAATATCTGCAAATGCATCTTCCTCATTTTTCAAAAGGTCTATAGGTGAATTTGGCAAAAGCTTATATAGTCCTACGCCAAGACTCGGCATTGTTATCTTAAAGCTGTTATCTGTACTTGTAACAGTTGCTTCAAGGTTTTCGCCGTTTACAAGCTGAGCAGTATATCCGTCAAAACTTATTTTTCCGTTATTACTTACAAGCTGAATTTCGCATGTGTTTTCATAAGGCTTCATACTCATTACTGCAAGGTAATTATCACCTTTTTTATCCTGCCATATTCTGTACCATACTTCGTCTTCCTGCCAGTTCGCAATAAGAGTGGTGTTCGGTGTTGTAAAATGTTCAAAAATTATATCCTTTTCACCCGAAGATGAAAATTTACACCACTGGGCATATCGTACAGGGTCATCTTTAATGGTTTCAAGTGTAGTATCTGACGAACCTGTGATAGAGAAAAATCCCAACATTTTTGCTCCGCCCCAGAATGATTGATAGAACTGATGACGCATCGCCGTCATACTCGGTCTCCAACTGTCTGTAAACGGTGTCATCTGGATTATTACAGCTATAGGTGTCTGGTTATCACTGCCCTGAGTTGCCCAGCTTGCACGTGTATACGGATATCCCGGAACACCCTCCTCCGAATTCGGATACGGATCTGTTGCAAATATATCAGTTATACGAGACAGTCGTTCAATGGGTTCTCTCGCTCCTGCAGTAGCAAGAACATATATCGGATTTGTAGTATCCTTCTTCCTTATCTGTATATAGCCTTGTTCAAGCCAGTACTCCATATAATCAAATGTTTTTATCTTATTCGCTTCTTTAACCTTTTTGTTAGCTTCATCAATAAGGAAGTATGCAAAGATTGCAGGATGGTTTGCAAACCTTTCAAGGAAAGCATCCATTCTTTCCGTACCTCTGTTCGGGTATCCCGAAGGTTCTGTAACGCCAAACTGAATACAGAACTTAACACCGTATTTCAGTCCGTCATCAAGCATCTTTTCAAAGCTGTCAAGACCTTTAGAAAATGGTATAAGGTCGTTCCCCTGGAGCATTGACTTAAACACGTTCATTCCATGGATTTCGCTTTCTTTGTAAAAGTCATCCGCCTTACCATAAGCAATCATAGGATAGAATATTTCGCCGTTTTCGTCAATATAGTTCCCGTTTTCATCAATGCACGTCGGTCTGTGGGTTTTATACACACGTTTTGTAATACTGTCTCCGATAGGATTTCCATTAGCATCCTTATATGTAGCTTCAAGCGAATATGGCACAAGCTCCTGTGTCATTTTACTTAAATCATAATTCCATGTAACCTCCTGCGATGCAGGTAGAATTGCACTGTCAATAACTTTTTCGCCATCTTTTAATTTAAATTCCATTGTGGAACCGGGTTCTACGGCATACGCATTTGTATTTATTGTTGCAACTGCTGTTCCGTATCCGTTTTCGGCATAGTTAAATACGCGGGTTGAATAAAAATCAAATTTAGTTCCGCCCCCTGCAAGACCGAATGAAATGTCGTCAAAATATGCAACACCCTGGAATCTTAATCTTACAAGGAAAGTAATCAGCTGACATTCTTCCGGAACCTCATAAACCGTTTGAAGAAGATGCCACTGTTCACCATTCGGGTCCTCATCATACCATGTATAGAACTGCGTCTGTGCAGTCGGAAGCATTCCTGCAAGAGTATTGGTACGTTCACTGTATGCCTCTAACTTAAGAAGTGCACCGCCTCCGCGTTCAAACTCTTTAACCTTTGCCCACGCCTGAAATACATATTTTTGTCCCGGAATAAGACCGTCCTCAATATATATATTCTGGCTCACATAAGGAGAATATGACGCCCTTTCGCTTCCTCTTGTATCAATTTTAATACTGTACTGACCCGTACGGGCATCTTCTGTTGTTCTTGTTGTTATTTCGCCCCATTGCGGGTCGTATTTAATCCAATCCTTAGCAAAAGTCGGATCCTCTCCTGTTTCTTCAAAACTTCCGTTTCTGATAAGATTCTCCGTACCTTCAATCATTTTAGTATCCAGTTCTT
The DNA here is from genome assembly GCA_045644605.1 of Clostridia bacterium. GTDB lineage: Bacteria > Bacillota > Clostridia > RUG12999 > RUG12999 > RGIG4103. The sequence goes on along the minus strand of JAZRHB010000008.1, from coordinate 23,940 downwards.
TTGCAAGTTGCTCATTTAAAGATGCTTCTGCCTCATCCAGCAGCTTTTTCTCAAGAGCATTTTTTTCTTTGTAAAAAGTAACTGCCTCTTTATTTCCCGACACATTGACAACTGCATCATCCCAAAAATATGTTCCGCCATCCTTCGTTTCTATTTGCAGATAAAGCTGGGCAGTTTTTGCCGGTGCAACAGCAGAAAGCTTAACTTCAGCCCATTCTCCTACTACAGGCTTTTCAATAAGCGAACTGAAATATCCTGTTTCCACTTCAAATTCATCTTTAAATACAAAACTTACAAAAGTATTGCTGGTTTCAACAGGCAGCTTACTTACATAAACCCAGGCAGAAAAGTCGTAAGTTGCTCCCGCAAAAGCTTTAGCGTTATAAAAAGCCAGAGCTTGCAAACCTTCAGCATCAGCTGTTAATTTACAGGAATATTTGCCGCTATAGGCAATCACACTTGAAACTCCGCAGCCCGGACTGTCTGTATACCAAATGTCCTGGTCGGTTCTTTCGCATCCGCCATTGACCAATATGTTAACAGTTTCTTCTTCATTTGCCGATACGTTAATCATGGCAAAAGCCATAACAAACACAAGCATTAAGCATAGTATTCTTCTAAAATTCATACCCATTACCTCCTAATATAATTTGGTAATTTTACTATACCACAATTTCAAAACTATTGCAAGCAAAATAATCCGCTTTTACATATAAGCTAACAATTTAGTAATATATTCCGCAAGCTGCTATTATTTTCTGCGATTATTTTTACTAAAAACAGCATTTTACCGACAAGCATTTACGGTATAAATATTGGCATTATTCTATTTATGGCAGAATGTGTGTAAAATCTTGTCCCAAATATAACAAAAAAGCCGATGCATCCGCATCGGCTTTTATTTGTATCTTACACAATAACTTTTCTCAGCCATTCGAGTGTGCAGTTTACCATATGTTTACCTGTTTCTTCACTTGCTTCTTTAGCGCTTTCGGCAAACCATTCGGTATTACGTTCGCAGCGGCTGAGGTCTACAAGCTCGGGGTATGTTCCCATCATAAGGCTTGTTTCCCATTTTCCCGCATGGTCAAACCCGCCGCATTTAATCTGTGCATCTGCGCCGATAAGCGGGAGAACCTTTATGTAAGAGAACGGGTCGTCTTCGCTGCCCATATCCTCGTAATAGGAGGCGTAATCATCACTGCCCCACCAGCCTTTTCCGAGTTTTTCTTCCATATATTCCATAGTAACCTTTTTAGCGGCTTTGTGGCAGGCAATTGTCATAGGCATAAGACCTGCGCCTTCTGTCTGATGATGAGCCACAAGATAAATATTCTTATGACCTGCATCAATCATAGATTTCAGTATGTAGTACAGATAGTTTGCATAAGCATCCTCATCTACGTGGAAGTGGCTGGGTTTTGGTTCACATACTGCGTATGATGCCACACCGTACCACAGTGGCGGGCACACAACAATTTCTTTTTCCTTTTCAAGTTCGCGAAGACATCCTGTAATAACAAGTGTATCTGTTCCGCATGAAGCGTGACGTGCGTGGTATTCCAGCGTACCAATCGGAATTATAAAAGGAACCTTTCTGTCCACTGCATCCTGGATTTCATCATATAACATTTCAAGCATTTGCATAGTTTTTTCCTCCTGCTACTTTTACATTTATATGAATATTATATGCCTTACGGCTGTGAAAGTCAAGAAAAAGGACGAATAATTCCGTAACAATATTGATTTTTATTCAAATATGTGCTAAAATTAAAAAGTAAAAATTAATACATTCACACAAAGTGTCGGTTATGCCGCAGGAAAGGCGTAACAGGTGGAAAGGGAATGGGGTGAGAATCCCCTGCGATAACTGTCGGTGTATGCACCAAAGTTTTTATATCCGTTATCGAAAGATAGTCATTGGGAAACTGAGAAGGCAGGATATAAAAATGCGGACGAAAGTCTATATGGTGCGAGTCACAAGACCTGCTTTGGCATAGAAATAATGTTTTTGTGCGTCCGCACAAATTGTGATTTTTTCACAGAAAAACTCAGCTGTGGTAATTTTTTTAAGAAATTGCCGCAGTTTTTTTATGGGAGTTAATATGAACGAATTTAAAACATATCATCCGATTGTAAATTTCACATATTTCGTATTTGTAATCGGGTTTTCCTGCTTTTTTATGCATCCGCTATGTCTTTTGATATCGCTTGCGGGCGGCTTTACATATTCGGTGATGCTAAAAGGCAGAAAACAGATAAAAAAGAACTTAATATATATGCTTCCGGCAATTCTTTTAATGGCACTTATCAATCCGGTCCTTAATCACGAGGGCATTACCATTATAACGTATCTGCCGGGCGGAAATCCGCTTACAATGGAATCAATCATATACGGACTCTCGGCGGCGGTTATGATTATAAGCGTAATATGTCATTTCACCTGTTACAACGAGGTAATGACAAGCGACAAATTTATTTATCTTTTCGGAAAAATCATTCCTTCGCTGTCGCTTATCTTTTCTATGACGCTTCGGTTTGTTCCGAAATTTGCATCTCAGCTTAAAGTGGCGGCAAACGCACAGCGCACGATGGGGCGTGATGTATCAAGCGGAAGTATTATAACCCGCGCAAAACACGGACTTAATATTCTTTCAATTATGACAACCTGGGCACTTGAAAACGCCATTGAAACCGCGGACAGTATGAAATCCCGCGGATACGGAATTCCCGGAAGAACGGCGTTTTCAATATTTACATTTGATAAACGGGATAAAAAGGCATTAATCTGTATTTTAGGTTTGGGGATATATACATTTGTCGGAAACCTGATGGGCGGAATGTATTTCAGGTTCTTTCCGTCTGTGAAAACGGGAGACATTTCACCATTTAATATAAGCATATTTACGGCATATCTGCTTCTTTGCAGTTGCCCTGTAATAATTGAGATTTGGGAGGTGAGAAAATGGAAATCTTAAAGCTTGAAAATTTAAGTTTTACTTATCCGAACAGATGCGAAAAGGCGCTTGAGGATATAAATTTTACGGTAAACAGGGGAGAGTTCGTTTTAGTTTGCGGAAAATCGGGATGCGGAAAGACCACACTTTTAAGGCTTTTAAAACCATCGCTTGCGCCATCCGGAAAGATGAGCGGAAGCATCTGTTTTAACGGAAAAAATCTTTCGGATTATGACATAAAAGAAGAGGCTTCGAGCATCGGGCTTGTAATGCAAAGTCCCGACAATCAGATTGTGACCGATAAGGTCTGGCACGAGCTTGCATTCGGACTTGAAAGCCTTGGAATAAAGCAAACCGAAATAAGAACAAGAGTATCCGAAATGGCATCATTTTTCGGTATAGGCACGTGGTTTTATAAAAATGTAACCGAGCTTTCGGGCGGACAAAAACAGCTTTTAACCCTTGCATCTGTTATGGTTATGCAGCCGTCGGTTTTATTACTTGACGAGCCGACAAGCCAGCTTGACCCTACCCGCGCAGGTGAGTTTTTAAGCATTCTTGAAAAGATAAACCGCGAGCTTGGGACAACCATTATTCTCGCGGAACATCGTCTTGAAGATGCGGTCCCGCCGGCTGACCGTGTAATCGTGATGGATGACGGCAAAATCATTGTCGATGATAAGCCGTGTAAGGTCGGCGAAATTTTAAAAACAAAAAATCACGATATGTACTTTGCGCTCCCGACACCGATGAGAGTGCACGCGGCGCTTAAAAACGATTTGCCGTGTCCCATAACAGTTCGTGAAGGAAGAGCCTGGCTTGAAGAATATTCGAGGGAAAATGCTTTAAATCCCGATGTTATTCCAAAAGATGAGCATAAAGAAAATGACACGATTATTGAAGTAAAAGATGCGTATTTCAGGTACAAAAAGGAACTTCCCGATGTGATAAAAAAGCTTGATTTAAGCGTGGGCAAGGGAGAGCTTTTTTGCATTGTAGGCGGAAACGGCAGCGGAAAAACAACGGCACTTTCTCTTATATCGGGACTTAACACACCCTGCAGAGGAGAAGTAAAAATAAAAGGGCAAAGTATTTCAAGAATAAAAGGATTATATGACGGAATTGTTGGCGTTCTTCCGCAAAATCCGCAAAGCGTATTTGTTAAAAATACGGTTTATCTTGACCTTTTGGAAATACTGTCCGGAAAGAAATTATCAAAAGAAGAAAAAGAACAAAAAGTGCAGAATATTTCGGTGCTTTGCAGAATTGAAAATCTTCTTGAAAGTCATCCGTATGATTTGTCGGGCGGCGAACAAGAGCGAGCCGCGCTTGCAAAAATACTTCTTATGGAACCGGAAATACTTCTTCTTGATGAGCCGACAAAAGGATTGGACGCATATTTTAAAGAAGAATTTGCCGATGTTCTTAAAGGTTTAAAATCGGGCGGCACAACCATAATTATGGTATCGCACGATATAGAATTTTGTGCGCAGTATGCCGACAGATGCGCACTTATGTTTGACGGAAGTCTGACATCTGTTGATACGCCGAGAGCGTTTTTTAAAGGCAAAAATTTCTATACCACATCTGCAAACCGTATGGCAAGAACAACGCTTCCGGATGCAGTTCTTGCGGAAGACATAATCCTTGCCTGCGGCGGTACGACAGAAAAAAGAAAAAAACACATTCGACAGGCGAAAAGCAAGGAAAAATGTGAAAAACAAGAGGTAAAACCCGCAGGCAGAAAGCTTAATAACCGAACGCTTATGGCGGTGCTTGTGATACTTTTTGCAATTCCGCTTACAATATATTTCGGCACACTTTTTTTTGGCGACAGAAAGTATTATCTTATAAGCATACTTATTATGCTTGAAACTATGATTCCGTTTTTTATGGTGTTTGAAAAAAGAAAACCGAAAGCAAGGGAGCTTATTGTAATAAGTGTGCTGTGCGGTATAGCCGTTGCGGGAAGAAGTGCATTTTTTATGTTACCTCAGTTTAAACCGGTAGCGGCAATTGTTATAATTTCGGGGGTATGTTTCGGCGCGGAAACGGGATTTTTAGTAGGTGCAGTGACCGGCTTTGTTTCAAACTTTTTCTTTGGACAAGGACCGTGGACACCGTGGCAGATGTTTGCTTTCGGGATTATAGGATTTGTTTCCGGAATCCTTTTCGGAAAAGGGTTTTACGGCAGAAAAAAACTTCTCCTCAGCATATTCGGATTTATTGCAACCTTTGTGATATTCGGCGGAATTATGAACCCTGCATCTGAAATAATGTATCAGGCAAACCCCACAAAAGAAATGATAATATCAGCATATATTACAGGCATACCGCTTGACCTGATTCACGCATCTTCAACCGCAGTTTTCCTGTGGTTTATAGCCGAACCTATGACAGAAAAACTGGAACGAATCAAACTAAAATACGGACTTATTGAATAATAAAAATCCCGACGCAGTTGTGTCGGGATTTTTGTTGACTTATTTTTTTATGTGTAATATAATAAAGTGGATTGTTAAAAGGGAGAAACATATGAAAATTCAGCTTTCGGACCATTTTACATATAAAAAGCTTATGCGGTTTACCCTGCCGTCGGTTGCAATGATGATATTTACATCAATCTACGGCGTGGTGGACGGATTTTTTGTATCCAATTTTGCGGGCAAAACCGCATTTGCGGCAATAAACCTTATATTCCCCGTTCTGATGATTCTGTCAACCGTCGGGTTTATGTTCGGTACGGGCGGCACGGCAATAGTGTCAAAAACCTTTGGCGAGGGCGACAGCGAAAAGGCAAATCGGTATTTTTCGCTTTTTGTGTATGTCACATTCGCACTCGGCACGCTTTTTGCGGTACTCGGCATTATATTCATACGTCCTATATCGGCGGCGCTCGGTGCTACGGGTCAGCTTTTTTCGGACTGCGTTGCATACGGAATAATAAACCTTGTTGCACTGCCGTTTTATGTGCTTCAGCTGATGTTTCAGAGCTTTTTTGTAACGGCGGAAAAACCAAAACTCGGTCTTTTTGTTACGGTTTTGTCGGGTGTTACAAATATGGTGCTTGATGCGGTGCTTGTAATGCTTCTTCCGCAGGAATATAAGCTTATCGGTGCGGGAATTGCCACCGCGGCAAGTCAGGTGGTGGGCGGCGTGCTTCCGCTTATCTATTTCTTCCGCAAAAACGACAGTATACTTCATCTTGGCAAAACAAAGTACGACGGAAGAGCCGTTATGAAAGCTTCTGTAAACGGTTCATCGGAATTTATGAGCAACGTGTCGATGAATCTTGTGGGGATACTTTATAATCTGCAGCTTATGAAATACGCAGGCGAAAACGGAATTGCGGCATACGGCGTAATGCTGTATATCAGCTGGATTTTCGCATCTGCATTTATGGGATATTCAATGGGGATTGCGCCCGTTGTAGGTTATAATTTCGGTGCACAAAACCATAAGGAATTAAAAGGACTTCTAAAAAAAGGTCTTATTATAACAGGAATTGCGGGATTTGTGATGATAATAATCGGCGAGGTTTTTGCCCTGCCGATGTCACGCGTTTTCGTAGGATATGATAAGGAGCTTACCGAACTTACCACATCGGGATTTGAAATTTTCGCACTTTCATTTTTGTTTATGGGATATGCAATATTTTCGTCGGGATTTTTCACCGCGCTCAGCGATGGACTTACATCGGCGCTAATTTCGTTCCTCCGTACACTTGTGTTCCAGGTGGCGGCAATACTTCTTTTGCCGATTATATGGGGATTAGGCGGAATATGGTCATCAATTATCGTCGCCGAATTTATGGCGGCATTTCTTGGAATTGTGTTCATTATAGCAAAAAGAAAAAGATATAAATATTAAAAGCCGATGCATCTGCATCGGTTTTTTGCATTTCCGCAATTATTGACTTATGAAACTGTTTATTATATACTTATTATATATGAACTTTTAAGGAGAAAAAATGAAATCAATTAAACTTATACTTGAGGCGGACAGCGAAATTTTTCTGCCGCTTGCACATTTTGAAATACTGCAGGGAATTGTATATAATCTTATGAGTGCCGATACGGCTCTTGCTGATGAAATCCATAATAAACTGCCCGGCAAAGAAAAGCAGTTCAAATTCTTTTGTTTTACGGATTTACACGGCAGATACCGTTTTTATGACGGCGGACTTTTACTGTCAACTCCTGCCTTGTGGGAAATCCGCTCGGCAGATGAGCGCATTATTGATGCAATAGAAAAAGGACTTGAAAATAAAGATATTTTTATAAACGGACAAAGGTGTAAAGTGGCGTCTTATTCGGTGAGCGCGCGGAAATTTGATACGGAAAAAGCCGTTTTTGAAATGGATACACCTGCCGTTCATTATACAACGGACAGAAACGGATTTTCCAGATATTTTTCGCCGGAAGAAACGGAGTTTTCCCGCGGACTTTCTGATAATATAATAAGAAAATATGTGTCCTTTTACGAAAAAAATCCGGAAAAAGAGGTTTTGCTTATGCCCGTAAAGGTTGGCGCAAGGGATAAATGTGTTACAAGATACAAAAAATCGTTCATTACGGGATATTACGGGAGCTACTGCGTTATTGCGCCGCCCGACGTTCTGGAATTTATATACCATACGGGACTTGGCGGCAAAAATTCGATGGGATTTGGAACAGTGAAGGAGAAGATTTATGAATAATAACTACAGCTTTATAAATTCATATAATCTTGCCCCGCAAACGCCGCTTATACATTTTCAGTGGCGTATGAGAGATGCTGCTCTTCGTGCAAGCGAGGTAAAACCCAAGCTTGACAGATTTATCCTGAAATCCTTTGCGGAAAACGGAAAAGAAGTTCCTGAAGAATGGTACGAATCGAAGAAAATCGGGGCGCTCGATTATAAAATGCAGATTCACAGAACCACCGAAAAGGAATGGATTGACATAAACAAAATAAAAAGCTATTTTTCCAGCTTTTCCGATAAGGAAGGGAAAAGAAGCATATTTTTTGATTGCAGACTTAATATAATATGTCACATTCCGGCACTTGCGGAATATATAGAAAAAAACATTAAAAAATTCTTTATTCTTAATGTTTTCGGTGCGCGTCAGTCAAAAGGATTTGGCGGTTTTCTTGTGGAGGGAACAACCACAGAAGAGGTATATGAAGAAATTGCCGGTAAATACGGCACATTTCTTTATGCCGAAACGGAAGAAACTGCCACAACACTGCAAAAGCTTAACCATATGTACACCTTGTATTCAGTTATGAAAAACGGTATCAACAGAGCTGCATACTCGGAAAAAACAGGGGAATATCAGTTTCCGGAAAGATATATAAAAGGCTATGCCGTAAGGGAGTTTTTGCCTGAAAATACCGGCAGCGACAAAGCGTTTATAAAATCAAAAGTTATTCAGGAAAAGCTTCGCGGGGGACTTAAAGAAAATCCGGAATATGAGGATTTTACGTTCATAAGAGCAATTTTGGGACTTGCGGACAACTATGTATTTGGCAAAGCTGACAGAACGACGGAAAAGATAAGATTTTACAGTTTTGATAAAAATACAGGCAAAAGCCGCGAAATAGAAAAATTCCGTTCGCCCGTAAGCATAAGACTTTTCGGAAACAGAATTTATATATTCATTGAAGATACATATAAACAGATGACAGACCGCAACTTTGCATTTCTTGACAACGAAAGCTTTGCAAGATACAAAGAGTGTAAAAACAAAGAAGAAAAAAGAGAAGTTTTAAAATCCTGCGCGCATATATCCACACCAAAAACCTTTGACCCGAAAGAATTTTTATGCGGATTTGCACAGTATTTTGAAAAGAATAAAGAAAAGCTTCGGGCGTTTTCGCAGGAAGGCAGACCCGACGAATTTTCAGGTTCGGCAAAACTTATACTCAATGTAGTGGGAGGGGCGATGGCAGATGAATAAATATATTGGTGTAACCATTGGTCCGATATTTGAAACCATAAATATGGCAGCCACTCCGGCGGCACTTTGGGCGGCAAGTTATATGTTTTCGCTGATTTCAAAAACTGTTTGCGAAACACTTGTTGAAAATGGCGTGCCTGAAACGGATATTATTGCGCCGTACTACAAAAAGGGCGACACGCTTCTTTCGCAAAATGACGGAATAGGACTTTTCCACGACAGAATTATTTTCCGAGCAGGAAAATTTGATATTGTACAGTTTGCTTCCGTAAGGGAAACTGCACTTGAAAAAGTGGGGCAGATGATGGGGATAGACGAAAACTATCTTAAAGAGTATATCCTTCTTTCCGCCGCGGAATTTGAAGCGGAAAATCCACTGGCAGAAAGCAAACAGGTGCTTGACTGTCTTGAACTTGCGGTGCCATATGTTTTCAAGGAAAAAGAAAACCCGCTTTTGTCGCTTTTTATGGGAAATGATACACAAGAAGGACGTAACGGTGCAATAAGAAAAATTACAGAGAATTTTGAGAACTTTCAGCTTCGCAGAACTCAGTCGGCATTTAAAAAAATTGAAGATATTGCAAATATAGGAACGGGCAAGAAGAAACATAAATATTATGCCATTGTCCGCAGTGATGGTGATAACACAAACAAAATTATAGAAAAGCTTGATGCAGATATGCAGCGCAGCTTTTCAAAAGATTGTCTTTCCCATTGTGCAAGAATTGCAAAGCTGGTAGAAGAATTTAACGGGGTAACAATTTATTCCGGAGGAGATGACCTTCTTGCAATTCTCCCCTGCGAAAGCCGGAATGGAGAAAATCTGTTTGAGTTTGCGCGCCGCGCAAATGAAATGTATGTAGAAAACTTCCGCAAATACAATGTGAAAACAACGCTTTCGTTCGGGATTGCAGTTGCATATTACAAATTTATGCTGGGAGAGTTGCTTGCAGAATCAGCACACCTTCTTTTTGATGTTGCAAAAACAAAGAAAAACGGTGTGGCAATCAGCGTGCGTAAAAATTCCGGTCAGACAGACAGCATTTTTGCGGCAAACGACTGTATAGACCGGATACTGTTTCTTAAAGAAATGGCGGAAAGCAACAGGGAGCTTGCTTTTTCGCTTTCTCTGGCAAATGAAATTGGTAAAAAAGCAGTGGTTTTCAAGCAATGCCACGATAAAGAAAGCATAACAAATCTGTTCTGTAATTTATTTAGCTCAGCTCAAAATGAATTCTGGCACAAAAACGTGCCCGAGCTGTATGAAAAAATGCAGGCGGGGCTTGAAATAAAGGCAATAACGGAAAAAGGTATAGTTGAGGATGATGCCGTTCAGGCACTTGTATATCTGCTCAGAATAATAAACTTCTTTACCGACAAAGGAGGGATTGCTCAGTGAAACAATATCTGGTAAAATTTTCACCGCAGGAACCCTACTTTTTTGGTAATGAAAAAAGCTTTAAATTTCCGGGCGCCGAAAACGGCGGGCAAATGAGAAGCAAATATTTTGCAAAAAGTGAAAAAACACCTGCATCCACAACAATTCTGGGAACGCTACGATATATATTTCTTCCCGTCAGAAAAACGGATTTTTCAAAATACACCGAAGAGGATAAGATAAAAAATGCCGCTGTCGTAGGCGGAGAAAGCTTTTGTTTTGGAAAAAAAGGGCAGGATTTTGGTGTAATAAAGAACATTTCGCCGGTGTTTATAGTAAACGGCGGGGATTTTCTTGTTCCGGCACCGTTTAATCATAAAAACAGCGAGAAAAAGTACAGCCCGTTTTGTGAATATAAGTCCATAAAAACTCAGGGCGGGGAATATCTGTATACGGACGAATATAATTCAAAAGAAGGTATTTGTTCGGGATATATGCGATTGTCGGACGGCAGAATTTTTGATGACGGCGATATATTTTTGCCTGAAACAAGAACCGGAAAAAGTGCAGGTTCAACAGACGATGTGCTGTATAAAAGGCAGTATATGAATATGAAAAGCGGCTTTTCGTTCGGTGTATATGTAACTCTTGCGGATGATGTGTGTCCGCAGGATACACTTGTTTTTATGGGTCAGAAAAAATCGCTTTTTTCCGTAAGCTTTACGAAAATGGAAAATACGCTTACCAAACAAATTGCACGTTTTCTTCGTCCCGGTGAAATATATTGCTTCGGCGATGCGTTTGTAGAAAGCGACATATATAAGGACGTACTTTTTGCCATTATAAAAACAAGGGATTACCGCGGATTTACAACCAATTACGGCAAAGTAAAAAAGGACGCATTTTTATATAGAACCATACTTGCGGGAAGTATTTTTATTCCTAAAAGCGCCGCAGACGTAATGAAGCTTTTTGAAAATCCGGATGCGCAGAAGATAGGTTATAATACAGTAGTTTTTAAATCGGAGGGAAACGCATGAAAGCAATATTTTATAAAATGAAATGTATAACAAATGTGCATGCGGGCACGGGCGAAGCAAACTACGGCATTGTAGACCGCGAGGTTTCAAAAGACGAGGTTACAGGTTATCCCATAATACATTCGTCAAGTCTTAAAGGCTCTCTTCGCAGTGCATATACAAACAATGAAGAGGAAGAAAAAATAAAAGAAATTTTCGGTGCGGAAGGAATCGGAAATACCGCATATCCGGGAACATATAAATTCCTTGATGCTATGCTTATTTCACGCCCGATGCGCGTGTATAACAGCAGGAAAAGTCCGTTTTTACCTACAGTCAGCATAACTTCGGTAAATCAGTATCTTGAGCGGCTTTCGGCATTCGGGAAAAACCATTACGGAATAGAAAAAATAGACGATATTGATTTTGGTGAAAACGAATTTTTAACAAGCGTGGAAGAAGACGTTAAAGTGGAGGGAGAGCCTACCGGTAAGCTTGATGAAAAGGTGCTTTGTCAGCTTGAAAAGCTTTCGGATGTGCTTGGCAGTAATTTTGCGGTTGCAAAATCCTTTGACGGATATGACCTGCCCGTATTTGCCCATATTCGTCTTAAAACCGGAAGAACGGGAATGGGACAGTGGTACGAAGAAGCGGTACCGCACGAAAGCGTATTTTTCTTTGGCGTAGTTTCTCCGGATGATGTAAATGAAATAACCTTGCCGCCTGTTGTGCAGATTGGCGGCAGAACCTCAACGGGCTGCGGATTTGTAAAAATCACAAAGCTGGGGGAGGAAGAAATAAATGAGTAAAAAACGTGTAGAAAGATGGATTCCTGTTGCGCGTCGTGCAATTACGGAATGTGGTATTGAATCAGGCGGCAAAATTGACGAAATGTTTCCGGGAAGAACGGCTACGTTTGGTGCGGCAATTATTTCGGGAACTCTTCGTTCGGCGGTGGCGTTTTTTTCTCAGCGCGGAAACGCGGCTATAGACCGCAACAAACTAGTTTCGGCGGCATATTATTGCATTTCGGGCAAAAACCTTAAGGCTGAAAAGGTGTTTGAATGTATATGTAACGACAACACTCCGGATTTAAAAGAACAGTTTCTTGATGCTCTTTCCGCAATCAGATATGCCATGAACTTCTTTACCTTTGTGAATGAGGAGGGGCAGAATGAATAACCTTAACCTTATTTTCAACAAACTTTATTATGAGCGCCTCGGGAAAGAGGATTTTGACCATGATGTAAAGAATAAAAATATAGAAATTTTCAGTTCGGTGTTTGACCATGATGCCGATTATGTAAAGTCCGAAATTGCAAATTGTACGTTTGTTATGAAAACAACGTATCCGGGACTTCTTATAGGTCACGGCGGACATCACGGGTCGGGAAAAAGCGAGGCGGATATAAGCTCCGGAATGGATTTTGATTTTGTTACCGGACAGCCGTATATTGCGGCAACTGCGGTTAAAGGCCTTCTTCACAGCTTTTTCAAAGCTTATAAGAATGTCGCACTTGAGATAATCAAAACCACGCTTGACAAGGACTTTACGGAAGAAGAGCTTGGCGCACTTGAAGAGGAAATTTTTGAAGGGAATGACGTTTTTTTTGATGCGGTGGTGTACGACGGTGACGAATACGGCAGAGTTGTGGGCAAGGACTATTTTTCGCCACAGGGAAATGACCTTAAAAATCCGTTACCTATTCTTGTAATAAAGGTTTTGCCGGACGTGCGGTTTGAATTCCGCTTCATACTTTCGAATGGTATGCTTACAAAAGAGGAAAAATCCGCCTTGTTTTTTGAAATCATTTCAGTTTTTGGCATAGGTGCAAGAACAAATGTGGGATACGGAAAAATGACTGCCTGCACAGATGTAATTGGCGAAAAGAAAACATACGCCGAAATTCTGCCAAGAAACAAACACCAGGAATACATTGTGTGTCCGAAATGCGGTACAAAAAACTATAAATATAAAGGCGATACAGAATACAGATATATCACGAATGTTATTAATTCAAACTGGAAAACGGGGATTTGTCATAAACCCGATTGCGGAGGTGAGCTTAAATGATACCATGTAGCTATCATACATTTTTATTGCCGTTTGAATATTCCGGCGCAGTTTCGGCAGATTGCAAAAAAAAGAGCGGAAATACCATTACAGAAACAAAAATTTCATCAGGGGAAAAATATGTTACTGATTATGCAACTTTTCAGTATTTTACGCCCGAAGCGAGAAAGCTGTTGTTTGGCGCAGAATATGATTACTGCTATCGTCCGGAGATGCTTGAAAACGAGGTTTATGTAATTGAGAAAAAAGAAGGCAAGGACCATCCGGCAAAAACATTTTCGCTTCCGGTTACAGCAGTTCGCGTGCTTATGCACAGTAACGGCGTGGGACTGTTTATGCTTTCGGCGGAAAACCACGACTACCCCGATTTAAACGATATTGCGTGGATTAACGAATACGGCAGAAGAATAAGCATACCGTTTCTTTCAGATGCCCCGCACGACCTTGTGGCAGAAAAAATATCACTTCTCGGCAAAACTGTGGATTTTGAAAAGCTTTCAAAAGAATATATTTCTTCTGCGCACACGCCCGACGGCGACATAATTGAACCTGTGCGCGCGGTTATTGAAGAATTTATCGGGAACGACGGCGTTATAAAACCTATTATAGACGACAGAATGTTTGTATGTTGCCTTATAAGAAACGATACTTTCAGCCAAACACTTAAAGAAGGCGGTCTTTTCTCTTCGGAGGAGGTTTACCGTCTTGCGTTTGTTGATGCAAACTGGGCTTCGTGCCCGAGCGAGCGCAAACGCCGCGAAATTTTAGAAAGATGTATTAATGACCGCTGGGCAGCATACGGCACCGCAGACGTTATCACACATCATTCGATTTTCCGTTTTACCGGCGAATCGGAAGAAATCATGAATTCGGTTGTAAATTCGTTCAATAATATGTATGTTCAGCTTGCCGCCGGTGCACTTTTGCAGCGCGCAAGTATAATGCATTTTTCAAACAAATGTGCACAGCTGAGTAAACAGATAAACGGCTCTCTTAATACAAAAAAAGGCATAACGGCTCCGCTGAAACGTGAAATTGAAAAGCTGAACGCAGAGTTTGTGGATGCGGAAAACTGTATATTTTTAGACCAGCTTTCGGCACAGGAACAGGGTATAGAAGAATTTGATATGCTTCGCCGCGAGCTTTATATTGATACATCGCTTGAAGCATTAAGACAAAAGGTAAAAGCTTTGTACGACCTTGCGCATATATATACCGAGCAGGAAGAAAATAATATGCTTAACTTTATAGCATATCTCGGAATTCCGCTTACGTTCGCAGAAATTGTGCGTTCGATTGCCGAAGCGGCAAGCCCGGAAGCAGGTGTATGGTGGCATATTCTCTGGGCAATCGTTGGTGCGGCGGCGGGTCTTGGAATATTTGCCCTGGCAAAACCGCTTATACATAAAATAAAAAATAAATAAAATATTTTACCTTTCCCACTATCGGGAATTGCGGTTTCATTTTAATGATTCCGTTCTAAGTTAAAAAGTAAAGGCCCTTTTCAAAAGGGTCTTTACTTTTTTGCGAAAATGTGGTATAGTAGGCATGAGGTGGAAAAAGAATGAAACATGAATATAAAACACGCGGAACCTGCGCTCAGATAATAAGGTTTGAGCTTGATGGCGACATAGTAAAAAACATTGAATTTTACGGCGGATGTAACGGCAACTTAAAAGCTCTTTCAAAGCTTCTTGACGGCGCAAAGGTTGATTATATTGAAGAAAAACTTCTTGGAAATGACTGCGGCGGCAGGGGAACATCCTGTGCAGACCAGCTTGCAAAAGCTGTTCGCGCGGCATACGAAAAAGAATAACAAAAAATGCAAACAAAGCTCTCTTTAGAAAAAAAGAGAGCTTTTCTTTTCAAAAAAAAGCACCAAATTAAGCAGAATTTTATACAATATGTAATATTGATTTATATATAATTTTATAGTATAATATATAGAGTAATGTCTATTTTTAACGAAAGGCGGAAATTTATATGTCAAACACACCTAAAGTAGCAGTAATTATGGGGAGCGATTCGGACTACCCTACAGTTAAAAATACACTTGCTGTGCTTAAAAAATTCGATATTAAATTTACAGTTAATGTTATAAGCGCACACCGCACACCTGATAAGGCGGCGGAGTTTGCAAAAAATGCCGATAAAAACGGGTATGACCTTATAATTGCGGCGGCAGGAAAAGCGGCGCATCTGCCGGGCGTTCTTGCGGCGTTCACAGTACTTCCCGTAATCGGTATACCGGTTAAATCCTCAACCCTTGACGGACTTGATTCACTTTTATCAATAGTGCAGATGCCAAACGGTATCCCCGTTGCAACAGTTGCGGTTGACGGTGCGGATAACGCAGGTATTCTTGCGGCGCAGATGCTTGCACTTAAATATTCTTATCTTAAAGACAGACTTTATGACTTCAAAAAAAGTCTTGAAGACGGCGTAGCAAAAAAAGATGCTGCACTTCAGGAAAAAGTTCTGGATGATTTTAAATAATTTTTTAACGGAGGAAAAAGATGAATAGCAGTAAATTAAAAGAAGAATGTGGTCTTTTTGGTATTTACGACAGACACGGCTACGACTGTGCAAGAATGATGTACTACGCTCTTTATGCACTTCAGCACAGAGGACAGGAAAGCTGTGGTATTGCCGTAAACGACGATAATAACATCTTCTGTCATAAAGACCTTGGTCTTGTACAGGATGTGTTTTCCGATTTCGTTTTGTCGCAGATAAAAGGAAATATTGCAATGGGCCACGTAAGATATTCCACAGCAGGCACCAACACAAGAGATAATGCACAGCCGCTGGTATCCAAATATGTAAAAGGTACACTTACCATTGCACATAACGGAAACCTTGTAAATGCGGACGAGCTTCGTGATTCTCTTGAAAAACAGGGTGCAATTTTTCAGGCAAGAAACGATGCAGAGGTTATTGCATATTTAATTGCAAGGGAACGTCTTTCTGCTCCGTCAATTGAAGAGGCGGTTGCAAATACAATCCCGAAGCTTAAAGGTGCGTTTTCGCTCCTTGTTATGAGCCCGAGAAAGCTTATTGCAGTTCGTGACCCGCACGGTATGAGACCGCTTTGCATAGGTAAACTTGAAGATGACACATATGTATTTTCTTCCGAATCCTGCGGTCTTGCGGCAATCGGTGCAGAATTTATAAGAGACATTGAGCCGGGTGAAATTGTTATTGCCGATGGTAGCGATACACTTCGAAATATAACAACTCACTGTGGCGGCAAATCATCACTTTGTATTTTTGAACACATATATTTTGCACGTCCCGACAGCGTAATCGACGGACAAAGCGTGTACGAAGCAAGAAAAGCAGTTGGTCACGCTCTTGCAAAAGAACACGCTGTTGATGCCGACCTTGTAATCGGTGTTCCGGACTCAGGTCTTTGTGCGGCTATCGGATATGCCGAGGAATCGGGAATTCCGTACGGCTACGGTCTTATGAAAAACAGATATATCGGCAGAACATTCATTCAGCCGTCACAGAGTATGCGTGAAAAAAGCGTTAATATAAAACTTGCGGCAGTTAAATCTGCAGTTGAAGGCAAAAAAGTTGTAATGGTTGACGACTCCATCGTACGTGGAACAACCATGAAAAACATTGTAAAAATGCTGAAAGACGCAGGCGCAAAAGAAGTACACGTACGCATAAGTTCACCCCCGTTCTTATGGCCGTGTTATTTCGGAACAGACATTCCGAACCGTGATATGCTTATTGCTTGCAAATACACAATCGAAGAAATCAGACAGAGCATTGAAGCAGATACACTCGGTTTTGTTTCTTGCGAAGCGCTTAAAACAATAGCAAAAGATTCTAAACTCGAGTTCTGTGACGCGTGCTTTACGGGTAAATACCCGATGGAAGTACCGATTATGAAAGAAATGGAAGGTAATAAATAATGAGTGAAGCTTATAAACTTGCAGGTGTTGACGTTGAAGCCGGCTACGAAGCCGTTAGACTTATGAAAGAACACGTTAAAAGAACGTTTATCCCCGGTGTACTCACAGACATCGGCGGATTCGGCGGTTCTTTCGAACTTCCGGAAGGATATAAAAAACCGGTTCTCGTATCGGGAACCGACGGTGTAGGAACAAAACTGCGTATAGCATTTTTAACCGATAAACACGATACAGTAGGTCAGGACTGTGTTGCAATGTGCGTTAACGATATAATCTGCTGTGGTGCAAAACCGCTCTTCTTCCTTGATTACATCGCAGTCGGACACAACTATCCCGAAAAGGTTGCAACAATCGTAAAAGGTGTTGCCGACGGATGTGAAAAAGCAGGCTGTGCACTTATCGGCGGCGAAACTGCTGAAATGCCCGGATTTTATGATGATGACGAATACGATATTGCAGGCTTTGCAGTAGGTATCGTTGATAAAGATAAAATGATTGACGGCAGCAAAGTAAAAGCAGGGGACAAACTTGTTGGTATTGCATCTTCAGGTGTTCATTCCAACGGATTTTCTCTTGTAAGAAAACTGTTCAATCTCAATAACGACGGTGCTGCAGCAAGACTCGGCGAAGCACCTGCATCTCTTGGCAAGACAGTAGGACAGGCTCTTCTTGCACCTACGAAAATCTATGTAAAACCAGTACTTGCCCTTCTTGAAAAATTTGATATCCACGCAATTTCACATATCACAGGCGGCGGTTTCTATGAAAATATTCCACGTATGCTCCCCGAAGGAACAAAAGCGGTTATCAATAAAGGTTCATGGGACATTCTGCCGATTTACGATATAATGAAAGAAATGGGCGGCATAACCGAAAAAGATATGTTCAACACATTCAATATGGGTATCGGTATGATTATGGCAGTAAATGCGAACGAAGCGGAAGATATCGTTAAAGAGCTTGAAGCGCAGGGCGAAAAAGCATACATAATCGGTGAAGTTGCTGAAGGCAATGGAGAAGTTGAAATATGAAAAAAATAGGAGTTCTTGTTTCCGGCGGCGGCACTAATCTTCAGGCGCTTATTGATGCCGAAAAATCGGGCATCATAAAAAGCGGCAAAATTGTAACCGTTGTTTCAAATAAAGATGGCGTTTTTGCGCTCGAACGTGCAAAAAATGCCGGGATAGAATCGGCGGTTATAACAAGAAAAGAATATGGCGCAGGGCTTTGCGATAAAATACTTGAATATCTTAAATCAAAAGAGGTTGATGTGGTTGTTCTTGCAGGTTTTCTTGCAATCCTTGAGGGAAAACTTCTTGAAGAGTATAGGGATAGAATAATCAACATCCACCCATCACTTATCCCGTCATTCTGCGGCGACGGCTTTTACGGTCTTAAAGTGCACGAAGCGGCACTTGAAAAAGGCGTAAAGGTAACCGGTGCAACAGTACATTTTGTAAATGAAATTACCGACGGCGGTAAAATAATAATGCAAAAAGCGGTGTATATTGAAGACGGCGACACACCGGAAATATTGCAAAAACGTGTAATGGAGCAGGCGGAATGGGAAATTCTGCCCCTTGCAGTTGAAAAGGTTTGCTCCGAACTTTGATATACCCCGAAATCTAAAGCCGAGTGGAGTAGACCCCCACAAGGTTTAAAACCATAAATTTTGCGTAATACTGCAGAAAATTCTGCAAATATACGCGAGTATTATTTTTGAATTTTCTTTGTCTTCCATCAAAATTTAAGGGGTTTAAACTCTTCGACCTTAAATGGACGACAAATTACAAGGATGAAAATTTAACAAATTTAAGGCTTATGGGGGTCTACTCCCCTCGGCTTAATACGAAAGGACGTAAGGTCAATGGAAAAACTTAATTTAGCAAACGAACTTAAAAATAATGCATACCCCGGCAGAGGTATTGTAATCGGAAGAACAGCGGACGGTAAAAAAGCAGTTACAGCTTATTTCATTATGGGAAGAAGCGAAAACAGCCGTAACCGTGTGTTCGTAGAAGAAGGATGCGGTATCAGAACACAGGCTTTTGATGAATCAAAGCTCACCGACCCAAGCCTTATTATCTACGCGCCGGTACGCAAACTCGGCAATAAAACAATTGTAACAAATGGTGACCAGACCGATACAATTTATGACCTTATGAACCAGCAGATGACATTTGAACAGGCTCTTCGCACACGTGAATTTGAACCCGACGCACCTAACTACACACCAAGAATTTCGGGTGTACTTAAAATCGGTAACGGCGCATACAGCTATGCAATGTCAATCCTCAAAAGTGCGGACGGCAACCCCGAAACCTGTAACAGATACACATTCTCATACAAAGCTCCCGTAGCAGGCGAAGGCAGATTCATCCATACTTATATGGGCGACGGAAATCCACTCCCGAGCTTCGAGGGCGAACCGAAACGTGTTGAAATTTCGGGAAGTATTGACGAGTTTACAGATATGCTCTGGACAAACCTTAACGAAGAAAATAAAGTTTCTCTGTTTGTAAGATATATTGATATCGAAACTGAAGAAACAGAAACAAGAATTATCAACAAAAACAAATAGGAGGAACTTAAGAATGAAAGAAATGCAGTTAAAATACGGCTGTAACCCTAACCAGAAACCGTCAAGAATTTATATCGAGGGCGGCGACCTTCCAATCGAAGTGCTTTGCGGCAACCCCGGATATATCAACCTTCTTGATGCGTTCAACGGCTGGCAGCTTGTAAAAGAACTTAAGAAAGCAACAGGGCTTCCTGCGGCAACAAGCTTTAAACACGTATCACCGGCAGGTGCGGCGGTAGGCCTCCCGCTTAGCGATACATTAAAACAGATATATTTCGTGGAAGAGGAAAATCTTTCTCCGCTTGCATGTGCATATGCAAGAGCACGTGGTGCTGACAGAATGAGCTCTTTCGGTGATTTCATTGCTCTTTCCGACATCTGTGACGTGCCTACAGCAAACCTCATCGCACGTGAAGTTTCCGACGGTGTTATCGCTCCGGGATATACGGACGAAGCTCTTGAAATTCTTAAAGGAAAAAGAAAAGGCAGCTACAACATAATTAAAATAGACGAAAACTATGTTCCCGCACCTATCGAAACAAAACAGGTGTACGGTATCACATTTGAACAGGGCAGAAACGAGCTTGTAATAAACGAAGAGCTTCTTTCAAATGTTGTTACAGAAAACAAAAATATGTCAGCGGACCAGAAACGTGACCTTATGATTGCACTCATCACTCTTAAATATACACAGTCAAACAGCGTTTGCTATGTAAAAGACGGTCAGGCAATCGGTATAGGTGCAGGTCAGCAGTCAAGAATTCACTGTACACGTCTTGCGGGTAACAAAGCTGATATATGGTGGCTCCGTCAGGCTCCGCAGGTGCTTGCACTTGATTTTGTAGACGGTATCAAACGTGCCGACAGAGATAACGCAATCGACGTTTATATTTCCGACGAATATATGGACGTGCTTGCAGACGGCGCATGGGAAAAAATATTCAAAACAAAACCGCCGGTATTTACTAAAGAAGAGCAGAAAGAATGGCTTGCTAAGAATACAGACGTTGCACTTGGCTCCGACGCATTCTTCCCGTTTGGTGATAACATCGAACGTGCAAGAAAAAGCGGCGTAACCGTAATTGCACAGCCTGGCGGCTCAATCCGTGACGAAAACGTAATAGAAACCTGTAACAAATTCGGAATTGCAATGGTGTTTACAGGAATTAGACTTTTCCATCATTAATAAAGGAGAAACAATATGAAAGTTCTGGTTGTTGGCGGCGGCGGAAGAGAACATACAATTGTATGGAAGCTTTCAAAAAGCCCGAAAGTAACTGAAATATATG
Organism: Clostridia bacterium; assembly: GCA_045644605.1. Taxonomy (GTDB): domain Bacteria; phylum Bacillota; class Clostridia; order RUG12999; family RUG12999; genus RGIG4103. Next base: position 2,774 of record JAZRHB010000008.1, on the reverse strand, counting down.
CAGCTCCCGGCAACGGGGGAATTGCAGAGCTTGCAACCTGCGTGCCAATTAAGGCAACTGATATCGACGGAGTTGTGAACTTTGCTTATGAAAATAAAATTGATTTAACGGTTGTTGCACCGGACGACCCGCTTGTGGACGGTATGGTGGATGCACTTGAAGCAAAAGGTCTTCGTGCGTTTGGTCCAAACAAAGCGGCGGCAATAATTGAGGGAAGTAAAGTATATTCCAAAGAGCTTATGGAAAAATACGGCATCCCCACAGCCGCTTGCAAGGTGTTTACCGACGCGAAAGAATGCATGGATTATATCAAATCTCAGAATACATATCCCACCGTTATAAAAGCCGAAGGTCTTGCACTCGGTAAAGGCGTTATTATTGCGCAAACCGAAGAAGAAGCGGCAGCGGCAATTGATGATATTATGGTTAAAAAAATCTTCGGCGAATCGGGAAACCGTGTTGTAATTGAAGAGTTTTTGACAGGCCCCGAAGTTTCTGTACTTACATTTACCGACGGAAAAACAATTGTGCCGATGGTATCTGCACAGGACCACAAACGTGCATATGATAACGATATGGGTCCGAATACGGGTGGAATGGGCACATTCTCTCCAAGCAGAGTTTATACAAAAGAAATTGCCGACATTTGTATGAAAGAAATTTTCGTTCCTACAATGGAAGGTCTTAATAAAGAAAACCGCAAGTTCAAAGGCGTAATTTTCTTTGGTCTTATGATAACAAAAAACGGACCAAAGGTTATTGAATATAACTGCCGTTTTGGCGACCCGGAAACACAGGTTGTTCTGCCAAGACTTAAAACAGATTTGTTTGAAATTATGATGGCGGTTGCGGAAGAGCGTCTCTCTGATGTCAACATCGAATGGAACGATAATGCGGCGGTTTGTGTTGTAGCCGCATCGGGCGGATATCCGAAAAAATATGCTACCGGATATGAAATTTCCGGTATGGCGGATGCGCAAATGCCGGGCAATATCAAAATTTTCCACGCCGGCACAAAAAATGAAGACGGTAAAATCCTTACATCAGGCGGACGTGTGCTTGGAATTGCAGCGGTTTCAAAAGATTTGGATACCGCAATAAAAGACGCATATGCCGCAGTAGAAAAAGTATCGTTTACCGATATGCACTACCGCAAAGACATCGGCATTAAAAAAATATAATATTTACAAACATAATAGAATATGTTATAATGAGGGTGAAACAAGATGTTTCACCCTTTCATATTTTGGTAATACTATATGTGAAACATCAGTTTCAATGCTATTATCAGGAAATGGAGTGAGTTTATGGACATTAACGTAATCGGCAGAACAATAAAGGTATCGGAAGCTCTAAAAAACAGGGCGGAAAACAAACTTGCAAAACTTTCAAAATTCTTTGGTGACGACGCATCAGTAACTGTTGCCCTCTCAACCGCTAGAGATAAAAGCATTGTAGAAGCAACAATTTTTTATAAAGGAATGATATACAGGGCACAGCATTCGGGATATGATATGTATGCATCAATTGACCGTGTTGTTGAAATCCTTGAACGTCAGATACGTAAAAACCGTACCCGTCTTGAAAAACGTCTGTATGAATCGGCGTTTGCGCCCGCACCGGATTTTGACCCGTCGGACGTTGCGGAAGAAGAATATGAAATTGTAAAAAGCAAAAAATTTACAATAAAACCAATGAGCGTTGACGAAGCAATTCTGCAGATGAATATGCTCGGACATCAGTTCTTTGTGTTTAAAAGCGATGAAACAGGCAAAGCGGCGGTTATTTATAAACGTAATAACGGCGGCTACGGTCTTATTGAAACAGAATAAACCAAAGCCTCCCTTGTGCAAAGGGAGGGGGACCGCAACAGCGGTGGAGGGATTGTTTGTGACGACCCCGCAGTCTTTGCCTTGCGGCAAATCCAGCTCCCCTTATACACAGGGGAGCTTATTTTTAAATTAAGGTGATATTATGAATAAACTTTATTCGGTGGTGCCGTGCTATAACGAGGAAGAGGTTCTTCCAGAAACAGCGCGTCGCTTAGCTGCGAAATTTGATAATCTTATTTCCGCAGGCAAAATTTCGCCGGAAAGCAGAATACTTCTTGTGGACGACGGCTCGAAAGACAGAACGTGGGAAATAATTGAAGGCCTGAATAGCGAAAGTGCGCTTTTTCAAGGAATAAAGCTTTCACGAAATAAAGGGCATCAGAACGCACTTTTAGCGGGTCTTATGACGGTGAGAAGCGAATGTGATATGGCAATTTCAATGGATGCCGACCTGCAGGACGATATTAATGCCATAGACGAAATGATAGAAAAATATTACGGCGGATGCGACGTTGTTTACGGCGTTCGCGCCGAACGAAAAACCGACAGTGCGTTTAAACGTACAACCGCGCACGTGTTTTATAAACTGATGAAACTGCTTGGCGCAGATATTATATATAACCACGCGGATTACCGCCTTATGAGTGCACGTGCGCTTGATGCACTTGCGGAGTTTAAAGAGGTAAATCTGTTCCTTCGCGGAATAGTGCCGCTTGTAGGGTTTAAATCGTGTACGGTCGAATATAAAAGAACCCAGCGTTTTGCAGGGCAGTCGAAATATCCGCTTAAAAAGATGATTTCGTTTGCTTTAAATGGTATAACCTCGTTTTCAATAAAACCGATAAGAATGATAACCGCACTTGGTGTACTTATATTTTCGGTAAGCATACTTATGCTCATATATTTCCTTATCAGACATTTTACGGGAAACACCGTAGCAGG
>JAZRHB010000007.1:0-19388 GCA_045644605.1 Clostridia bacterium | reverse complement strand
ATTAAGTGTTGTTTTATAATCAACATCTTCCGCACCTGAAGATGTTATTGCAAGGTCAGTTGCAGCATATTCTACGCTTGCGCTTTTTTTCGCATTAACCTCTACAGCAAGGGAAAAGTTCTTTGTGCTGTTAAAACCTCTTTCCACCAGCAATTCATTATCAGTTGCTGCGTAAACAGCTGCAAACATTGACATTACCATCATTAATGCCAATACAATGCTTATGATTTTTTTCATCATCATTCACTCCTTGTATAATTTTGCATATTAATAAATATATTATATCACAATAATTTTTTCTTGGCAATACTTTTTAATTTTTTCTTAAATATGGTCTAATTTCATCGGCATATTTATATGCAATTTGCATACATTCACTTAGCTGTGCAGAGGTAAGTCTGCTTCTGGCAACACTCATAAGCTCGCTTTTTGTCTTGGAATCAAGTCCTTTTGCCGCCATTGCCGAATAATGGCTTATTTCCTGCGAACTGAAGTTTGATAAAACAATTGCAATAACACGTTCTCTGTCGCTATAGCTTACCATGCCGCTCATTTTTGACACAAGCGCCGAATCCTTCATAACCTCTTTTATAACTTCTTTTTCGGTCATTTGTTCGGGTTGTTTTGGTTCATCTTCATTCTCTTCAGGTTGAGAAGGGTCTTCGGAAGATGTTGTTTCAGGGCCGGAAACCGTTTCGGCAGAATTTGCAATACTAGCTATGCCTTTTTCAAAAAATCTGTCAAACGCATAATTAACAACGTAATATTTGCCTATGAAAAATCCTGCAACTACAAGAACAACGAGCGCCGCTGCTATAATTACAAGAATTTTAGTACGTTTTTTCACTCTGCAACCCCCTCCTCAATCATTCTAATTAAATCCTCTTTTGTATTCACCTTTGGATTTTCCCATACCTTTTCTAAAAGATACGAAATCACCTTTCCCGTTTTTGCACCGGTAATCCCCATTTCTGCAAGATCACTGCCATTAATTTTTAAATCCTTTACAAATATCGGGTGTTTTTCGGCAATTATTTTTTCAAGTTCCGTCTTGTATTTTTTACTGTTTATATGAACAAGCAGCCTAGCATTTTCTATTCCGTTTTTGTTTATGTATCTTTTAATTTCAAACGACGATTCAATTCCCATTCCTGCGATAAGACTTTCCGTTGTTTTGATTTTTTCACCGCTGAACCGCAGTTCTTTTAAAAATTCTGACGCATCGCCGCCACTCATTATTACTGCAAACCGAAGCGGTGCAATTTTGGGTAATTGGGGAAGGGTTTTGAATTTAGAAAAATCAATCATACTGCTATTTTCAGCAATACATTTTATAAGTCCTGTTTCTTGTAAAATACTCGCATTTTCCGGATAATCCCCAAGTACGATTTTTTCAAATTCAACCGCAATTCTTTCCTTACTTATATTTTTTGCAAGATGTGTATTTTTCCGTATTGCTTCAAGAGTTTCCGGTTCAATTTCAAACCCAAGAGTTGAAGCAAAACGCACCGCGCGCATCATACGAAGTGCATCCTCTGAAAACCGCCTGTCCGGTTCACCCACCGAGCGTATCACTTTATTTTTAATATCCTTCTGTCCATCAAAAATATCTATAATGCCTGCTGACGGATTATATGCAATTGCATTTACGGTAAAATCACGTCTGGCAAGGTCTTCCTTAATATCAGAAACAAATACAACCCCATCCGGATGACGAAAGTCCGTGTAGCCTTTTTCGCATCTATATGTCGTAACCTCTGCCAGAATTCCGTTTTCACTAACCGTTACCGTTCCGTGCGGAATGCCTGTAGGATAGGTTTTTTCAAATATTCTCATAACATCTTCCGGAGATGCATTTGTTGTAATATCAATATCACCGGGAGGTTTTTCCATAAGCACATCCCTTACGCATCCGCCCACAAAATACGCTTCAAATCCCGTCTTTTCAAGCTTTTCAATTATTTTAAGTCCGGCATCCGATATTATCATTACTATTTATTTCCTTTAACTGATAAAATAAAGTTACCCAGATCGCTGACCGCATTGGGTTTTGACATACGCGAAAGTGCGGTCATAAGTTCCTGCCTTCGCACATCATTATTGTAGAACAGATTAATTGCACTGCCAAGTCCGTACAGATTCCATACATAAAGTGCAACACCGTTATTGACAAGAAACTCAACGTTTCTGTCTTCCTGACCGGGAATGGGGTCAACCAGAATCATCGGCAGTTTTTTCGCCATACTTTCCGTTATGGAAAGTCCGCCCGGTTTTGTTATGATACAATCCGCCGCATCCATAAACTCATCAACATTATTGATAAATCCGTGTGCGTGGAACTTATGTTTAAGATTTTTACCAAGAATCATCTCTCTTGCTTTTGCATTGTTTCCGCAGGCAACCGCTACCTCAAAATCAATATCGCACCCGTCAACCTCATCGATAATGGCTTCAAGATTACCGTATCCCATACTGCCCATCATAATAAAAACTACGTTTTCTTTTGTAAAACCAAGCTTTTTACGCACTTCAGATTTGTCGACTTTTACAGTAAATTTTTTATCCGTAGGAATACCGAAAGGAAGCAGTTTTTCTTTTGCTATACCTTTTTTACCGGCAATGTAAGAAAGACTTTCATCTGCCGTTACATAATAATCAATATCTGTTGTTTCCCATTTCGGATGCAGTGTATAATCTGTTACTATACCTATGTTTACAGTATCAACACTGTCTTTTAGCATAGTCATAATCTGTGCGGCAAAAATATGCGTGCACACAACAACATCTATATCATATTTGATAATGAATTTTTTGAATTTGTTTTTTATAACTTTATTTACTTTGGACATAGCATCAACAAACTTTGTCTTTCCCATGTCTTCTTTATCGTAGTACTTGCCGTACAACTTCGGTGCTTTTCCTGAAGCAAACAAATAAATATCCGAAACCGCTTTACTTAAAAACGGTTTTATATAGCCGTATATATCTAAAAAATATGTGTTTGCGCCATTTTCTTTAAGATATCCTTCAATTGCCTTGGCACAGCTTGTGTGCCCGTGGCCTGTAGATACCGTCAAAAACAATACATTCATATCTTTTGCTCCTTTTAAGCTTTAGCTACAGATAATAACTACCCAAATTTATTATATCATACATTTTTGTAAAATAAAACTGTTTTTTAGGACAAATTTTTAAAAAAAGAAAAAAGCCGCTAATGCGGCTTTTCTATTTTACATTAAGTCTGCAAGTTCTTTTTCAAGATTTGCTTTATATTCCTTATCGGAACCCGGTTTGTCAAGAAGTGCAAACATGTTTTTCTTATATGCTTCAACACCCGGCTGGTCGAACGGATTTACTCCAAGAATGTATCCGCTTATTCCGCAGGCTTTTTCAAAGAAATAAATCATTTTACCGAAATTGTAAGCATCAAGACGAGGAATGTTAAGAATGATGTTCGGTACTCCGCCGCCCGTATGTGCGGCAAGTGTTCCTAGGAATGCTTTTTTATTTACTGCATCAAGGGTTTTTCCTGCAAGGAAATTAAGTCCGTCAATATCCTCATCAATAGCCTTGATTTCAAGGTCACGTTCCGGCGCCTTAACATTCAGCACGGTTTCAAATATATTTCTTCTTCCCTGCTGAATGTACTGACCCATTGAATGAAGGTCGGTTGAAAAATCAACTGCCGCCGGGAAAATACCTTTGTTGTCCTTTCCTTCACTTTCGCCGTAAAGCTGTTTGAACCATTCGGAAAAATAATGTAAGTTAGGTTCGTAGTTAACCATTATTTCTGTTGTTTTTCCTTTATTGTAAAGGATATTTCTTACTGCTGCATATTTGTAGCAGTCGTTATCCTTTGAAAGAGGCTTGTATTCGTTATATGCATCAAGCGCCCCCTTAAGCATTGCATCTGTATCAATACCTGCTACGGCAATCGGCAAAAGACCAACTGCTGTAAAAATACTGAATCTGCCGCCGACATCATCAGGAACAACAAAAGTTTTCATACCGCAGGAATCTGCAAGTCCCTTGAGCGCACCTTTTTTTCTGTCGGTTGTTACATAAATTCTTGATGCCGCTTCCTTTTCGCCATATTTTTCTTCAAGAAGGCTTTTAAGTACACGGAACGCAATTGCCGGCTCGGTTGTTGTACCGGATTTCGAAATTACGTTGATTGAAAAATCCTTATCTTTAAGAAGCTGCGCCAAATCCGCAAGATACGCAGAGGAAATTGAGTTTCCTGCAAAGAAAATCTGTGGGGCTTTTCTGTCCTTTTTATCCTGAATATTGAAGAAATTATTGTTAAGTGCTTCAACTGCCGCTCTTGCACCAAGGTACGAGCCGCCTATACCGATAACAACAAGGGCATCGGAATCGCTCTGTATTTTTGCTGCAGCTTTTTTAATTTCAGCATATTCTTCTTTATCATAGTTTTCAGGGAGGTCAAGCCAGCCTAAAAAGTCGTTGCCTGCACCTGTTTTGTTGTGCAGGGTATTATGTGCCGCCTCAACGGCATACCATATTTTATCAACCTCTTCGCTGCTTACTGCTCTTGAGTAATCAAGTTTAAGACTATCCATTTGTATCATCCTTTCAACTATACTTTAAATAACATTTCAGCATATGTAGGAATCGGCCAGTATTTTTTACCCACAATATTTTCCAGACTATCCGCTATTTTACGGACATTTTCCATTTCCGGAAGAACATATTCTTTAAAAGCACCTGCTTTTACAAAATATTCGCCTGCCGCAACTGCTTTTTCTCTTGCAGTTTCAAGCTTTTCAATGGCATCATAAAGAGCATCCACTCCCTCCGAGGTTTTTGCAAGGAGCTTTTTGGTTACATTTGTTTTAACACCCGCCGCCTTTTCCGCCACTACCGTTTCTGCAAGGAATTTATTGAATTTTATGACGGCCGGAAGAATTTCCTTTTTAGCCATATCAATCATCGTAAGCGTTTCAATATTGATAACCTTTGCATAGTTTTCAATAAGAATTTCACATCTTGCCTCTACCTCACCGTGAGAAAGTATGTTATGTCTTTTGAAAAGCTGAATATTTTTATCGTCAAGAAACGCCGGAAGAATATCTATTGTGGATTTCGAACTTACAAGTCCGCGTTTTTTTGCTTCCTCTTCCCATTCTTTTGAATAGTTATTACCGTTAAATATTATACGCTTATGTTTTGTAACTATGTCTTTAATTATATTTTTAATTTCCGCATCCTTATCCACTGCCACCTCAAGTCTGTCGGCAATATACATAATTGCATCGGCAACTATTGTATTGAACATATAGTTAGGACACGCAATGGAGGAAGATGATCCTACCATACGGAATTCAAATTTGTTTGCGGTAAACGCAAGCGGAGAAGTTCTGTTTCTGTCGGTAGTATCTTTTTTGAATGTCGGCAGCGTAGAAACACCTGTCTGCATTCTTCCCGTGCCGTATTCGCCGGGTTTTACACCGGTTTCATATTCTTCAAGAATTTCCGTAAGAAGCTCGCCAAGATAGATGGAAACAATTGCCGGAGGAGCTTCGTTTCCGCCAAGTCTTCTGTCGTTGCTTGGTGTGGAAATTGATAAAAGAAGCAAATCAGAATATTCGTCAACCGCTTTCAAAACCGCACATAAGAACAATAGAAACTGATAGTTTTCGCGCGGGTTTTTGCCCGGATTCAGAAGATTTTCGCCGTCATCCGTGCTTATTGACCAGTTGTTATGCTTACCGCTGCCGTTAACTCCGTCAAACGGTTTTTCGTGCAGCAGACATACAAGATTATGTTTTGCCGCAACTGACTGCATAATTTCCATTGTAAGCTGGTTATGGTCTGTTGCAATATTTGCCGAATCGTACACCGGCGCAAGCTCGTGCTGTGCAGGTGCCGCTTCATTATGCTTTGTTTTTGCGGAAACCCCGAGTTTCCAAAGCTCTTCATCAAGGTCTTTCATATATGAAGATACGCTCGCGTGAAGCTTTGCATAATAATGGTCTTCCATTTCCTGACCTTTTGGCGGTTTTGCCCCAAAAAGTGTACGTCCTGTAAAAACAAGGTCCTTACGTTTTTTATAAATTTCCTTGTCAACAAGAAAATATTCCTGTTCCGGTCCGACATTTGGTTTTACACTTGTTGCCGTTGTATTTCCAAGCAGTTTAAGAAGACGCATTGCCTGTATATTGAGTGCTTCAATTGAACGGAGAAGCGGGGTTTTTTTATCAAGTGCTTCGCCTGTATACGAACAAAAAACTGTTGGAATATAGAGCGAGCCGTCTTTAACAAAAGCAGGTGATGTGCAATCCCACGCGGTATATCCCCTTGCTTCAAAGGTTGCACGAAGACCGCCCGACGGGAAAGACGATGCGTCCGATTCACCTTTAAGAAGCTCTTTACCAGAAAATTCCATAATTATTTTTCCTTCTCCAACGGGAGAAACGAAAGAGTCGTGTTTCTCGGCAGTAACACCTGTCATTGGCTGAAACCAATGGGTAAAATGAGTTGCTCCCTTTTCAATTGCCCAGTCTTTCATTGCACCGGCAACCGCCTCTGCAACCATAGGGTCAAGAGAAAGTGAGTTTAATATTGTATTTTTAAGTGAACTGTATATAGGGGCAGGAAGCCTCTTTTTCATTTCCACATCGTTAAATACGTTGATTCCGTAAATATCAAGCGGAGTAGCCGGATTTATGTTTTCCATATATCGTATCAGCCTTTCATTGTATTTTTAAACATTTATATCATTATATCAAAAAATGTTTCTTCTGGCAATATTAATTTAAAAAATATGTTTTATTTGCCAAATATTTTTCATCGATTGTTTTATTTATCAGTTCATTTATACGGTTGTACGAGAATGAACTGTCATAATTTTTACATCCGTGAAGCCCCGCAAGGTATTCGGTATAGTCGTCCCACGCATATACTTTCGAGCCACCAAATCTGTCACCATAATGGGTTATAAGCGGCATAAACGCCACCTGCGAGAGATATGCATTACCCGGCACACCGCGGAACTGCGCCATAAGCATACCGCCAAGCATTGTTTCGGCGTCCACCTGCGAAGAAATGAAATTACCGAGCGAATATGCAACCGTCATCATTTTGCCGTCCGCCCTTACAATTTCCTCAACCGGTTGAATAACGTGCGGATGATGTCCTATAACAAGGTCTGCATTACAGCTTGCCGCAAGAGTGGCAAGGCGTTTTTGTTCGTCATTTGGTTTCATCTGATATTCGTTTCCCCAATGCATATTTACAATTACAATATCAGATGCTGCTCTCGCTCTTAAAATATGTTCTGTGATAAGTGCATCTTCAGTATGACAAACATTTATTCCTTTTCCTTCGGGCACTCTTATCCCGTTTGTGCCATATGTAAATGAAACAAGACCGAATTTAAGTCCGTTCCTTTCAATTATTTTAACCGGGTCTTCTCCGTCCTTATAAACTCCAAGTACGGGAATACCGTTTACCGCCCAGAAATCAAGCGAATTTATAACACCCCTTGAGCCTGCATCCATAATATGATTTGTTGCATGGTTTACCACGTTAAATCCAAGGTTTATCATATCCCCGCCAAGCTCCTGCGGAGAATTGAAACACGGATACGAAGAAATTCCAAGCTCTGTTCCGCCGATTGGTGTTTCCTGATTCAAAATATTGATATCTCCCTTTATGTAAGGCGCAATATTTGCATAAGCCGGCGCAAAATCATAGGTTCCATCGGAAAGAAGTGCCTGCTCATAAATGGGCGCATGGATTAGGTTGTCCCCTACTGCCGTAAGCGTTACCGCAGTTTCTATCGGTTCCTCTACGGACGGCTGCTTTTTGCACGATGTAAATGAAATTGCCATTGCAATACAAATAATAAGCGAAATAACTTTTTTCAATTTCACCAATCCCCCTCTTATGTTTAAATAGTACCATATTATTAAAGCAAAGTCAACTTTACATAAAAATAAATCGGTTGACAAGAAAGCGTTTTATATGGTATGATAAATATACTGTGTTTCAAGAGCGAGGAGGTATGTTATGAATTATTATAAAATTGCCGGAATTACATTTGCCGTGTCCGGTTTTGAATACGAATATCTCAAATACAGAATGAAAGCATATGAAGTGACTGACTCTCCTGCTCCCGATGTTACAGTATATTACGAACAAGCTCTTTTCCCAATACAAAAACCTGATTACAAGCATATAGTAACAACCGGCGGGTTCCGCGAATATTTCTCCGACAATGGCGGCTACATTTTTTACGATAAATATGAAACCGATTTACAGGCTTGTGCCAAGGTTGAAATAAATGCTGATGCAAGTGTTGTTCATACCGCACTTTATGATATTGAAGATATTGGCGGTGCACCTGTTGACGTGCGCTGTTTTAATATGCTTGGCGAAGTTTTCCGTTATTGCATTCTGAAACGAAACGGTATGGTGGTTCATTCATCAAGTATCGTGCATAACGGCAATGGCATTATTTTTTCCGCTCCGTCAGGAACAGGAAAATCAACCCACACATCTCTCTGGATGAAATATTATGGCGACAATACTAAAATGATTAATGACGATTGTCCCGCAATTACATTCGGTCAGGAAGTTCCCTATGTAAACGGTACGCCGTGGAGCGGCAAAACAAATATAAACTTCAATATTGCAGCGCCGCTTCGTGCAGTTGTTCTTCTTGAGCAGAAACCTGAAAATAGAATTCAGCGGATAAGCGTTGATGAGGCGGTTTTCCGTCTGCTTCACGAAGTTACAAGACCCGCGTACAAAGACCTTATGAATCAAACGCTTGAAAATATAGAAAAAATCGTTACAAGCACGCCCGTTTATCTGCTTGGTTGCACCATAGATAAAGAGGCAGTTGACCTTGTACGCCGAGTTATATAATAATACGAAAGAGGTAATCTTATGAAAGTTAAAGATAGTTTTGTCCTTAGAAAAATTGCCGGCAGTAACGTAGTTGTTCCAATCGGCAGCGAAACCGCTGATTTTAACGGAATGATGACGCTTAACGAAACCGGCGCAATGCTTTTTGAAATGTTGAGTAAGGACAGATCGATTGAAGACCTTACAAATGCAATGCTTTCAGAATATGATGTTTCAGCCGCTGATGCCGAAGCGGACGTAAAAGCTTTTGTTGAAACACTTGAAAAATCAGGAATGCTTGAATAGAAAAATGCGCCGAAAGGCGCTTTTTTGTTCACAAATCTTTTTCCTTTTTCATATAATATAGCAGGGAATTTTCCCTAATCAAATAAAAAGGAGGTTCTTTTATGAACAATAGTTCTAATGCACTTGGTTTTGTGCTTATTGCTCTTATCAGCATAGTGGTTGCTACAGCGGTTACTTTGCTGTTTGCATTTGGCTTTCTTCCATTCCTGGCCACATCGGTCATTTATATAAATGTAAGCAACATTCTGCTTCTTGTACTGACGCTTATTTTTGCGTTTATCCTTTCTTTAAAATACGATTGTCCGTATCCCTGTATTGCGGATGACCTTCGTGCACTTTCGGTTCTGTCGGTTATAAGCCTTGTTTTCGGTGTAGTTACCGCAGGACTTTTTCTTTCCGAACCAACAACAGCGGGTATTATCCTTGTTGCACTGCTTACACTTGCCTTTGCGGCAACACTTTTTACGGCAATAAAACTTGTTTTTGATTTCCTTAACAAATGCAACGCATGCTTCAATGGTAACACATCCTGCGACTGTAACACATCCTGCGACTGCAATACGTCCTGCGACTGCAATACGTCCTGCGATTATAACACATCCTGCAAAAGTAACACAACCTACGGCTGCAGAAACTGATATAAAATAAAGGGCAGAAACTTTTGTTTCTGCCCTTTTTCATTGTTGAAAACAACAAGGTTCCGGGGTACCCGTGCGCAATCTTCGATTGCGCTATCGGGTCGGGTTCTTATTTTACTTCACGCGAGATAACCGGTTTATCTTCTGTAACGCCGCATACAACACGAAGTCTTGTACCATCGGGTGTATCTGCACTTATGTTAAGTATGTTTTTACCCGGTTTTAAGGTAATCATACCAGAAGCTGTAAATGCGTCCGTCATTTCACCTTTTGCTCCGGAAGAATACCACGATGCCTTAGTATGTTGTTCGCCCCACTTTTCGCCAAGACCGGCTGTTTTTCTGCCGTCCGAATATTCCACTATGCAGTCCGACGGAAGTGTTCCCTGAACTTCAATACTTCCTTCCTCTGCTTTTACAGTAATATCCGAAATTTCGCCTGTACCCGTAAAGAAGCTGTGCCATCCTGCAATTTTTACGCTGCATTCTTCACCCACGGGCATATTGTTCATCCATACGCTTGCATATTTAATCCGGGCAAAGTCGGGTCTGGAAGATGTTATTTGCTTTGGATTTCCCTTTAGTCTTTCGCCCGCAAGATATACATTTTCATTCCAGTCGCTTGTTGTTGCTTCATATACTGTTGGAGTAAACTCATCATCTTTATTCAGATGTCGATAATAATACGGCCACAGATATTCCATACTTTCCGAAGAAGAAGATTCGTAAAGCTCAAAATATTTCCATCCGACAAAATCAATCTTAATAATCTTATGATCGAGACCGTCGGAATACATTTTGGGACTTCTGATCTGCAGATTAATTATTTCTCCTTTTCCGTCACCATATACCCAGACACCATAACCGTACTGTCCTGTTATATCAACCGGGTTTTCAAATATACGTTCAAAACGCGCCACGCCAATATCTTTTGCCGCTTTTACTTTGAAAGATATTGCGTTTCCGTACGGAGAAGCTTCATCCGTTATAGAAGCCGTAACCGTGCGGGATGTAACTGTTTTAAGGTCTTTCGCAAACGCACCGTCAAACATATAATACGCTTCTGTTTGCGCTGTTGTTGTTTCTTTTGTATCAATGCCGGATGCAAGCACAAGTGCATCTACGTCTATTCCCTGTTCATTCTGTTTCGCCAGAGCGTCAGTTTTATTATAAAGTGTTTCAAGTCTTATAAGCATCGGCTGTTGCGCACCGTATGGGTTATCGATACAGACAGAGGCTTTTCCGCCGGCAAACTGCGCAACATCTTTAAGATAAGTTGCCATATAAATTCCGTCGGGTTTCATATACACTTCATGGTCGGTAATAAGAGCACATTCTTCTTTTGTAAGTTCCTGTCCAAGTCTTACTTTTTCCCATCTGCGTATTCGGTCGCCGCAACGTTTTAATTCTTCACTTTTCTGCCAATCAAAAAGGCTTAAACTCTGGAACGACATTGAAAAACCATAGGATGCCGCAAGTCTGCCGAAGAAATCATATACGTCTGTCGTTATTCTTTCGTATTCGGAAGTGTTTAAAGGCTTATTTTCGCCCATCTTCCACCAACCAAGATTTTGTGTCATCAAGTTCTTTTCCTGCGCCATTTTGTTTATCTCCGCATGTCTTTTGAGAAAATTTTTATGCGCACGTTTCGGATAATCAAATGCATTCATACGCGAACGGGTATACCACAGTCCGTGATTCATTGTACTCATTTCCATAGGGATTGAGCGTCCTGTATATTCCTGTACCTTATTAATAAATCTTACGCTCCATATTTTAAATAAATCATCCCCGTCAATTGCCTTAACACCTTCAAGAGCATCAAAATAATATGCGTCAAAACCACATTCATTTGCAAAATCTGCTGTTGCCTTTGCAACCTTATTGAAAAGCGGACCGCCTGCATCAGGTACAAAAATATTATATTTTCGTTTAGGGTTTCGTCCCTTTGTTCCCTTGCTGTGCGCCGCCGGTTTTGTTCCAAGCACACCACGCACACATCCTTTAAGGCAATGGTCGCCAAGCTCGGTATATTCTATTATCTCATCATCACAAATGATGTATGTACTTGAATTATACTGACTCGTAAGCACAAGGCTTATGTCTTCCGTACTCTCCTCTATGTGAATTTCCGTTTCATCAGGACTGATATCCTCTGCCAGAGTGAAAATTCTGTTATATCCGAGATTTTTATCCGGCACAGGCGTAACAAAAGAAGACCCTTTTCCTATAAGAGAACCATAGGTATGCAATATGGATTCAATTCCCCCTTCATGAAGACGGTCAACCATCTTTTTAAAGGATTTTCTTCCTTCCGGGAATATTTCACGATTAGGCTCAAAATCGCCAAACGAGAAGTTTTTACCTTCCGCACCATGGAAATCGACCTGCGTGATACCTATGTCGTGCAGCATTTCAATCCATTCTTCTATGTTGTCGGGAGTAAGTGACCCCGGCAGAAATGTACCAAAGCACATCATATAACTGCCGTTAATCTCCGGTCTGTCAAGAGAAAAAGCTCCTCCGCAATCCGACCACATATTGCTCGGCATATATTTTTTTGTTATCGTCTTCATATTTTCACGAAGGTTTTCTCTTTTCGCGGCGGTAATTGCCCACACACGTCCCTCATAACTGAAATGGTCATAAACAAGAGCTCCCTGCTCTTGTTCAAGACCCGGAAGGTTTATTCCGCCCGTATCGGGGTCAAGCGACATGCCGGTAGCGGCTGTTTCACTTTCCGTATCAAGGAAAATATGCGCAAACCTTATAATCTGCGGTCTTTCCCCTTCTGTTTCAACACTTTTAAGTGTAAACAAAATTGCTTCGGGAACAATTTCCACATCAAAATCAAGCACTATTTCAGCATCGTTATATATATAATACAGTTTAAATCCGTCCGCACGTTCTTCGGTTTTGGAATAAACTGCAAAAGTTGGCTCCTTTCTTTCAAACGGACGAATCCATTCATTCGTAAACGCCGGGCTTATTGTGCAGTATTCAAGCTCTGCAAAAGGACAAACCTTAGCGATAAGGTTTTTTCCGTCTTTGGCACAAAGCTCAGTAATTGCCCCATTATCAAACGTTATGGATAAAGCCGCACTTTCAAACTTTTTCATAAAAATTCTCCCTTTACAATGATTGTTTTTTTATATTTCCGGTTCGACTCCCGGTCGGCAACGAAAATATTGGTATCTGCTATATTGGCACCCCCGGCGTGAATCGAACACGCGACTAATCCTTAGGAGGGACTTGTAATATCCACTTTACTACGGGGGCATATTCTATACCGTATATATTTTATCCTTTTTAGTGTGTGTTGTCAAGTGCACTATCCAAATTAATGTTTGCAAAATATGCACATTTTCGCACCTGCTTACATATTATATAGTACACCTATATCGTGAAAGAATAGGTACATATTTTTAAGGAGGTTTTATTGTGAGTGTTGAAAACAGTGCGCCGGTAGGCTGCATGGAAGACGCCGTATGTATTCAGGCGGAAAAAATTTACGACATTTGCAAAGATAAAGAGTGTCTTGAAGACCTGCGCGTTTATTTCTGCGAAAAAGACCAGGACAGAGTTGACCGCGCAACAAGTGTGAAATTCAGACGTGCGGAAATTATATGGGCTACAACAGACGTTGAACAGGTACCGTTCAATCGTGGTTATTACAGCGTTGATATCTGTTTCTATTTCAGAATCAACCTTGAGCTTTGCCACGTTGGCAGACCATGCTATGTTGACGGACTTGCAACCTACACAAAAAAAGTGATTTTATACGGCAGTGAAGGCAGTGCATATATGTTCACATCCGAATACCGCGGCGGTCCGGATGTTATTGAACCGAAAAGCACAAACTTGCCGAAAGCCGTTGTTGAAGTAGTTGACCCGATTGCTCTTAATGCAAAGCTTGTGGATGCGTGCTGCGAACAGGAATGCCGTCGCTGTGACGCCGACTGCGAAGACGACAAAAACCGCATTCCCGATTGCATCTGCAATCTGTTTGGCGGCGAGCTTGGTCAGTTTGATGACAGAAAACGTGTATATGTGACAATAGGTATTTTCGTTATTGTACGTCTTCAGCGCAGCACACAGCTTATGGTACCGAGTTATGATTACTGCATTCCCGATAAAGAATGCACATCTTCATCCGCAAACGAAGATGACCCGTGTTCATTATTTGAAAAAATCCAGTTCCCGTACGATGAGTTCTATCCGCCGAAAGATTGCGAAGATACCCGTTGCGGTTCAAAAGGACTTTAAACTCATAAACGCAGATGCATGTGCATCTGCGTTTATATTTATTGTTCGCTTTTGGTTTTCTTTCGAATTTTTTCGTTTTTTTGTGTTGACTTTTCTAATTTAATGTGCTATTCTAAGTGTAACAATAAGAAGAAGGTGTTTTTTTATGTACAGATTTTACGAGGATTTTTCTACACATACGGACGAATTTGCAGCCTATAATATTGAGGTTGAGAAAACGTCTAACCTTGAACATAAACACGGCCGCGTTGAAAACGGCGGCTACAGTCTTAACTGTTCGGGAAACAAGCATTTTCTTATGACTCCTCCTCTTTATGATTTTTCATTAGGCTTTAAATCAAAGTTTACAAGTACATCTTTTTCAATTGCAGCACAGGCCCGTAACGTATTCCGCAATGCCGGACTTTTTATTGTGTTTGATTATAACACTGTTTCAAAATGCGGAAAAAAACTTGAAATTGTATATAACCTTGAAGGAAAGCTTACAATTTCCCTTATTGATTTAAACGTAATCAAAAGCGAAGAAATAAATAGCAGAACATACTACAATGTTGATTTGAATGTGGATGAAACATATGAATTTAAAGCCGATGTATCGGGAAATACAATTTCCGGTAATTTTGCCGGTTTTTCATTTGATTTTGACCTTGACAACCGCAATGCAGGCCGCGTGGGAATAGGCAGACGCGAGTTTGCAGGCTGTCTTGTTTTTAATGACATTCTTCTTACTGCAGATGACGTAAAAGAAGAAACCATTGTGGCTGAAAAAGAGGTTTCTCTTCCTCTTACATATGGTGGACTTTATCCGTTTAAGCTTGCTTTTGAAATTACAAAAAAGGACAGTATAAATCTTTTCCGTTGTCGTCTTTCAGGCGGTTCTTCATCCTGTCCGGAAGAAATACCTGCAAACCGCAGTCAGTACAGCGTTATTCACGACACCCTTGACAACGTGTACATCCGTCTTATGAAAGGTACAGACAGCGTTACACTTTATCTTAAAAACGGAGAGCTTTGCACAATCGACCCACACGTTCACTGGCAGTACATTTGTGATTATTTTGGAATTACCGCTTTCCCGATTAAAAAGGAATTTGCCGTTTCCGACATTTTCGCATCCAAAGATGTAAAGATTGCAATCGGTGCATCAAAATGGCTCGCCGAAGGATATCATCTGCAGGCAAGAAACAATGTTGAAATGATATTTGATACAGACGGTAAGCTTCTTTATAATGGCGAAAAGCTTACAGAAAACGCCTATGAATTTATATCTCCTTCAGACAAACAGGTTATTTCAAAAGTACCGGCTGATTTACCCGAACGTGATAAGGTAGTTGAACATCTTAAAAATAACCACTACTTTATGCCGGGCGAAAGAATAAGACTAACACTTCGCATAAGAACTGCATCTCCTTTTGATGAAATCTCCGTTAAGGCACATCTTCTCGATGTATATTCGACCATGATAGAATCGCATATTTCGGTTCAATCTGTAATAACCGAAACAAACTTCCTCGGTACCGATATGAACGTATACGATTACAACGTGGCTTTAGTTCCGCTTGAACCAAAGCTTTACAAGCTTGCTTTTGAAGTGTTTGAAGGCGACAGCATTATAAAAGAAACAGATATAACTTTTGAAGTTGTATCAGACGATGTGCCCGCACCTATTTTAAGCGGACTTCCGTTTATGTATTCAACACCAAACGAAATAAACTTCCTTGACAGGGATGCATTTGATGTGTATTCTCCCGAAGTAAGCGGTAATTTCGAACATTATTTCGCCTGCAGTGCATTTACTCCGCAGATAGGAATTGACAAACAGATTTACAGAATAAATAAAGTGTTCGGCAGAAAATGGTTTATGTGGCTGGCCAAACGTACTCAGGCAGACTGGGAAAATACCGAAAAATATATGGACGGCATTAAAAATGCGGATTTTATGTCCTATCACTATATTAAATCTCATCGTGACGATATGTTCAGAATTAAAACCTATAATCTTCCGCATATAAAAGAAGAGCTTGTGGAATTTTTCGAAAAGTTCCCCGAATACAGCAAGGAATTTACATTTACAGCAGATGATGAATTTACAAATGCTGACCTTGCAAAGCTTATCAATATATGCGCTCGTGAGTGGCTTAAATTCCACGACGAAAAAAATATGCAGAGGATTGCTGACCAGAACGAATTTTTCGAAAAAATCAATCCCGATATTAAGCGTGCTTCCTACGGTCCGTTCCCGATATATGGAACACCTAACGGTACATACAATATGCTCAAATATGTCGGACTTGATGTTGACCGTGATATTTCCGAGGTTTATAAAGGATGGTATCAGTTTGAGGATTATCCGTCCTGCTGTGCATATTATGCGTTCCGCGGAAGCTTTGCGGCAATGACGTTCAAACTGCATAACCCGAACCTTAAAATTTATCCCGAAATGTATATTGGCTACAATATATGCTGTCCAGACGGACTTGTTGCATATGCACGTCCGCCGTTTGGTTCAGACCTTAATTTCCCGCCGTATTACCACGCAACACAGGCATTTGAATATGTATATTCAACTGCATACAAAAAGGCAGACGGCACATATGACTACTGGCGCGACTACGGATTTATGATGCGTGATACATATACAGAGTATATGGAAGATTTTGTAAAACGCTGGAAATATGTAAATATATATAATCCTGCAAAACCTCTTAAAACCCTTGCCTTTGTAACGGATTACAATCCCGAAGATGACCACTATGACCTTCAGTATCAGGACAATTATAACTGTAATTTATTCTATAATAAGAGCGAATGTACGCAAAGCTTTATTAACTCGGTTGCAAGAAAATCGGGGTACGGTGCAGGGTTTGCACTTAAAAACGATACCATCCGAACACTTACTTCCGACGAAACAAACGTGTTGGTGCTTGCATCCTGCAAAAATCTTGATACCGAAACACTTTCACACATCCGAAATCTTTACAAAAACGGCGTAAGCCTTATTGCAACAAGCGATGTTGACGGGCTTGAAGATATTTTTGGTGTTAAGAAAAATGCACGTACTGTTCATACAAATACACTTTATTTCGGCAACAAAGAAGAAAATATCTATCCGCTTGATGTTGAATATCAATACGAAGCTTGTGGCGCAGATGTTGTCATATCCGCAAACGAAAATACACCTGCAATTCTTAAAAACGGACGTGCTGTACTTGTAAATGCGCCTGCACCAACGCTTGGACTGCACTGGTATAGCGAGTTGATACAGTTTGGAAGAGAAAACATAAGCAATCTTATGCACGAAGCTATGGAAACTGTGCTTTCCGAAATTACCGATGCGCCCGTTAAAGCAAACGGATGCGGACTTTCCGCCTTTACAACAAAAGAAGGTAAAACAGTTCTTGTACTGTTTAACTACACATCATATCATATGGAACATCTTCCTGCAGAAGTAACCGTTGATATTAATATAGGCGGAATCAAAGATATAATCTGCACAGACGCCAAATTCACAAAATTTATAAAAGACGGATGTATTTATAAGCTTAAAGCAACTCTCCCGCCGAGAAGCACAGCAGTAATAGAACTTATATAAACGGTAAAGCCGGAGCAAAGACTCCGGCTTTTTTTAATAGCCTATTGATAAGTTAAAAAAAATGTGGTAAAATATGCTTATAATATATGTAAAGGGGCATTAATATGAAAATTATCATAGTAGGATGCGGAAAAGTTGGCGGCACAATTGCCGAGCAGCTTGCAAGCGAAAACCATGATATTGTTATTGTAGATAATGATGTTGAAAGACTGCATCAGGTTGGAGATATGTTAGATGTAATGTGTGTTCACGGTAACGGCGGAAGTGCCACCGTTCTTGAAGAAGCGGGCGCTAAAACCTGCGACCTTCTTATTGCGGTAACACTGTCTGATGAGCTTAATCTTCTCACTTGTCTTATTGCAAAGAAACTCGGTGCGGCAAACACAATTGCCCGTGTACGAAACCCCGTTTATGCTGACGGAATCCATTTGGTTAAAGATGATCTTGGACTCAGTATGATAATTAATCCCGAGCTTGCAGCCGCAAGCGAAATTTCAAGAACTATTCGTTTCCCGTCGGCAATTAAGGTTGAAACCTTTGCAAAAAGCAGGGTTGAGGTTATTAACTTCCGTATTTCACAGGGTAACGTCCTTTGCGGCGTTAAAATTGAAAATTTAAAATCTACCGTAAAATCCGATATTTTTATATGCGCAATTCAGCGTGGCAGCGACGTGTTTATACCTAACGGTTCTACCGAGCTTATGCCAAACGATGTAATATCATTCCTTGCTTCTCCAAGTAGCGCACACGAATTTTTTAAAAAAATCGGCGCTTCTTCGCACAAAATCAAGGATATGATAATAATAGGCGGCGGCAGACTTACCTATTATCTTACAAAAATGCTGCTTCAGGTTGGCATTCGTGTTAAAATCATCGAAGAAAATCTGCAGCGCTGCGAAGAACTTTCCGAGCTTTTGCCCGGAGCCATGATAATTCACGGTGACGGTACGGATAATCAGCTTCTCCACGAAGAAGGAATTGAGGAAGCGGACGCTGTTGCTACACTTACGGGGCTTGATGAGCAGAACGTAATTATGTCTATGTACGTTTCGCAATATTCTCCGAACGCAAAAATATTTACCAAAATCAAGCATTTTGATTTTGATGATATGCTTAAATCTATGGATATCGGCAGCGTTGTTTATCCTAAATATATTACTGCTGACCATATTATCAAATATGTACGTGTTATGCAGAATTCCATAGGTAGTAACGTTGAATCCCTGCACCACATCATTGATGATAAGGTTGAAGTGCTTGAGTTCCGCATACGCGAAAACTCCGATATGCTGTCCGTTCCTATTGAACAGCTTAAAATCCGTCCCGGCGTTCTTATTGCATTTATTCACCGCGGAAACAGCGGATTTATTCCAAACGGCAAATCTACTATTGAGCTTGGTGATACGGTTATAATAGTGACAACAAACAAAGGACTTTACGATATTGAAAATATATTAAGTCTTAAACCGTCTCACCTGGGAACCGTATAGGAGAACAGTATATGAATTATAAACTACTTCTTAAAATAAACGGGAAGCTGTTAATGCTTGAAGCGGCGTTTATGCTGCTTCCCGTTATAACGGCACTTATTTACAAAGAATCTGCCGGATTTTCCTTTTTGCCGGTAATGGCAGTTCTTTTGCTTATCGGGGTTCCGCTTGGCCGTCTCAAACCAAAACGTAACGAGCTTTATGCAAGAGAGGGACTTGCCATTGT
>JAZRHB010000006.1:0-24607 GCA_045644605.1 Clostridia bacterium | reverse complement strand
TATCTGTAAAGCGGCCAGTAACCACATTCAACAGCAAGTTTTCCTTCAAGCTGTGATTTACCCATACCTTTAGCAATACCGTGGTTGATACACGGAGCATATGCGATAATGAGTGAAGGTCCTTTATAGGCTTCAGCTTCTCTCATAGCATCGAGGAGCTGTTTCTGGTTAGCACCGATTGCAACGCTTGCAACGTATACATAACCATAGGACATAGCGATAAGACCGAGGTCTTTTTTCTTAACTCTCTTACCTGCAGCAGCAAATTTAGCAATAGCACCTGTCGGTGTAGCTTTTGAAGACTGACCACCTGTGTTGGAGTAAACTTCTGTGTCCATAACGAGGATGTTAACATCTTCGCCGCTTGCGCTTACGTGGTCAAGACCGCCGTAACCGATGGCGTATGCCCAACCGTCACCACCGAAGATCCATACGGATTTCTTTGTGAAGAGTTCGGCGTAAGAATAGATTTCTTCGAGGAGAGCTTTCATATCTCCAGAAGATTTTTCGATTGCAACAGGGAGTTTAGCTTTAAGAACGTTGCCTGCTTCTTTGGAAGCATCGCCTTCGTCTTTAACTGCAAGCCAGTTTTTGAATGCTTCAGCCATTTCGTCGCAGCAAGGAGCTTCGAGGAATTTAGCGATGAGCTCTTCAAGTTTAGCTCTTCTCTGGAGAAGTGCAATCTGGAATCCGAGACCGAATTCAGCGTTATCTTCAAAGAGGGAGTTAGCCCATGCAGGACCGTGACCGTCTTTGTTTACTGTATACGGGTTAGTAGGAGCACTACCACCGTAGATTGAAGAACAACCTGTTGCGTTAGCAACCATCATTCTGTCACCAAAGAGCTGTGTAACAAGTTTTACGTACGGTGTTTCACCACAACCTGCACAAGCGCCGGAGAATTCAAATAAAGAATGAATGAACTGGCTGTCTTTTACTGTAGATTTGTTGAATGTTACATCCGGAGTCGGAAGTGTCTGTGCATAGTCCCAGTTAGCGTTGTCTTTAGCAGCAACTTCTACGAGAGGTTTCATAACAAGTGCTTTTCCTTTCGGAGCCGGACAAATGTCAGCACAGTTACCACAACCTGTACAGTCCATAGGACTTACCTGCATTCTGTAGAGGTGACCGTCATAAGCTTTACCGATAGCTTTCTTTGTTTCAAAAGTAGCCGGAGCATTTTTGAGGTTTTCTTCAGTTGCAATGTAAGGTCTGATACAAGCGTGCGGACAAACGTATGCACACTGGTTACACTGGATACAGTTATCAATATCCCACTGCGGAACGAGAACTGCAATACCACGTTTTTCGAACTGAGTTGTACCGGAAGGAACAATACCGTCAGCATCGAATGCACTTACCGGGAGGCTGTCCCCTTTCTGAGCAAGGATAGGTTTAACAAAGTTGTTGAAGTAGTCTGTAGCCGGAACTTCTGCCGGAAGAGCACCTTCAGTTGCTGTAGCCCAGGAAGCCGGGTAGTTGATTTCAACAAGACCTTCGTGACCTGCGTCAACAGCAGCGTTGTTCATGTTAACAACTTTTTCACCTTTTTTGCCGTAGGATTTAACAATAGCTTCTTTCATGTATTTGATAGCATCTTCCATAGGAATGATGTTAGCAAGTTTGAAGAAAGCAGACATCATAATCATATTGATTCTTGAGCCAAGACCAAGTTCCATACCGAGTTTAACAGCATCGATGTTGTAGAATTTAACATTCTTCTTAGCGATTGTCTGTTTCATTGCAGCCGGGAGGTTAGCTTCAAGTTCTTCAACAGTGTTCCAAGGAGAGTTGAGGAGGAATGTACCGCCATCTTTAATACCTTCAAGGAGGTCATAACGTGTAACGTAAGAAGAGTTATGACATGCGATGAAGTCGGAAACTGTGAGAAGATAAGGAGCTTTAATAGGTGTTTTACCGAATCTTAAGTGAGAAACTGTAATACCACCTGATTTTTTAGAGTCATATGAGAAATAACCCTGAGCGTACATGTCTGTGTGGTTACCGATGATTTTGATGGAGTTTTTGTTAGCACCAACAGTACCGTCAGAACCGAGACCGTAGAATTTACAACGTGTAACGCCTTCAGGAGTTGTATCGATTTCTTCTGTAATATCGAGTGAAAGACCTGTAACGTCATCGTTAATACCAACTGTGAAGTGGTTTTTCGGAGCGTCAAGCTTGAGGTTTTCGTAGATTGCATTAACCATAGAAGGTGTGAATTCTTTGGAAGCAAGTCCATATCTGCCGCCAACAACTTTGATGTCGGTCATACCTTTATCGTTAAGAACTGTAGCAACGTCAACATAAAGCGGTTCGCCGAAAGAACCAGGTTCTTTTGTTCTGTCGAGAACAGCAACTTTCTTAACTGTTTTCGGAAGAGCAGCAACAAAGTGTTCTGCTGAGAACGGTCTGTAAAGTCTAACTTTAACAAGACCAACTTTTTCGCCTTTAGCTACGAGGTAATCAACTGTTTCTTCAATAGCTTCAACACCTGAACCCATAGCGATGATAACTCTTTCAGCGTCAGGAGCACCAACGTAATCGAAGAGTTTGTAGCTTCTGCCTGTAGCAGCTTCTACTTTTTTCATCATTGTTTCAACGATTGCCGGAACGGCGTTGTAATATTTGTTACAAGCTTCTCTGTTCTGGAAGTAGATGTCAGGGTTCTGAGCTGTACCTCTCTGGTCAGGGTGTTCAGGATTCATTGCACGACGTCTGAAGTCTGCAATATCTTCATAGTCAACCATTTCTGCTAATGTTTCACAAGCAATAGCATCAATTTTCTGAATCTCGTGTGAAGTTCTGACACCGTCAAAGAAGAGAGGGAACGGAACTTTTGATTTAAGTGTGGAAAGGTGAGCAACAGTTGCCATATCCATAGCTTCCTGAACGGATGCGGATGCAAGCATTGCAAAACCTGTCTGGCGGCAAGCCATTACGTCAGAATGGTCACCGAAAATTGAAAGAGCATGTGCGGATACACAACGAGCACTTACGTGGAAAACTGTAGGCATAAGTTCGCCGGCAATTTTGTACATGTTAGGGATCATAAGGAGAAGACCCTGTGATGCTGTGAATGTTGTTGTAAGGGCACCTGCTGCGAGAGAACCGTGAACGGCACCGGCAGCACCTGCTTCAGACTGCATTTCTACAATCTTCATTGTCTGGCCAAAAATATTCTTTCTGCCGTAAGCTGACCATTCGTCACAAACTTCTGCCATGTTGGAAGAAGGGGTGATAGGGAAGATAGCTGCGGCATCGCTGAAAGCATACGCAACATGGGCAGTTGCGGTATTACCGTCAACGGTAAGCTTAACTGAATTTGCCATTTTTATTACCTCCATATTTATAAAAATTGTATACAATTATACTTACTACCTATTATACAACGATTTGCAATATAAGTCAATGGAATAATTGTAAAATTTTTAACAAATTTAGCATATTTTTTGTTATATATTTGATGCAAAACAATATTTTTAAAAACTATTGCAAAAAAAAGCTATATGTTATATAATAATATTAAAGAAATGTATAAGGAGGAAATTATTATGGATTTCATTACAACAGTAAAAGAAAAGGCTGAAGAAATTGCGGTTTCTACAGTAAAAGCGTCCAACGCAGTGGTTGAAACGGTAAAATCCAATTTTGCAATTGCGGAGAAAGAACAGGCTATAAACAAAATTCTTAAAGAACTCGGCGAGCTTATGTATGATGCATATAAAAACGGCGAAGAACCCGATACGGAAAATGTTGCCGAAAAATGTGTTGAGCTTGACGAAAGTTATAAAATCATAGAAAATCTGAAAGCAAAAATCAAAGAAATTAAAAACGTAAAAGAATGCGCAGTATGCGGAAAAAACTTAAAAGCAGACCATAAGTTTTGTCCTAACTGCGGAGAAGAGCTTGGTAAATAATTAATTATACTTACAAAGGAGCTTTTTTATGAAACGTTTTTTGGGAATTTTACTTATCCTTACCATATTGGTGTCGGGAACAATCTCTATTTCAGCTGAAACCGAAAATTTAAGTGCGGAGCAGAAAATTGCACTTGAATTTGCTATGGACGAAGGAATTATCGGCGGCTATCCCGACGGCAGCCTCGTGCCGTATGGCGGAGTTACCCGTGCAGAATTCATTACTATGATTGTGCGTTATATGGGTTACAAAACCGACGAGTATGCAACCTTTGATGACGTGCCCAAAACCTTCTGGGCATCAAAAGAAATTGCAACAGGTGTTAAATACGGACTTATCAACGGAATGGGTGACAACCTGTTTGCACCCCAGTCAAACGTAAAGGTTGAACACGCGGCAAAAATACTTACAACACTTAAAAACTTTACAAAAGATGTGGATATTGAAAAAAGCGGCGGCTGGCCGGAAGCATATATGCTCCTTGCGGAATATGCCGAAATTTTCACGGGTGCCGACCATTATGAACTTGGTGAAAACCTTACAAGAATAGATGTTGCGGTGCTTTTGTACAACATATCACAGCTTGAAAAATGTTGGTTTGAATATACCAAAGACGAGCAGCTTTGTATATATTTTGAAAGAACCGACAAAACCAATTTCGGTTATTACTGCGGGCTTACATTAAAGGAAAAAGGGCAGATAAGCGATGAGCCGCTTGTTGAAACTTTTGATGCTGAAACAGATACAGTTCTTGAAATTGTAAACGAAGAAAGAGAAAAGAAAGGCTATGCGGCACTTGAAATTGATGAAAAGCTGCAGAAAGCCGCAAATCAGCGAGCAAAAGAGCTTGTAGAAAAGTTTTCTCATGAAAGACCGGACGGCACTTCAGCAACAACGGTTGTAAGTGAGTTTGGTGTAAAATGTACAATGTTTGGCGAAAACATTGCAATGGGGCAGACTTCGGCACGTCAGGTAATGGACGAATGGCTTGATTCTCCCGCACACCGCGAAAACATACTTGAGCAGAAATACGATAAAATCGGTATCGGTGTATATGAAGATGCCGACGGAATAAAATACTGGGTTCAACTGTTTATCGTACAGTAATTAATTCCCCTCAGGATTTCCTGAGGGGATTTTTTGTTGTGAACAAAGAATTAATTTCGGCACCCATCACAAGAATTACCCCCGCAAAATAAAGCCAGAAAACAAGAAGAAACACCGCGCCGATAGAACTGTAAATTACAGAAAATCCGGTGGCGAACCTGATGTATAAATTGAAGATAACGGAAAATCCGGAAAGACCTATCATACTTGTAATTGTTCCGGGAAGTATGCTTTTGTAGCTGACCTTTTTTGCCGGTATATAATAATAAAATGACGATACCGCAAGAAACATTATTATTACGGTGAAACACCATTTCAAAATGGTTATGTGCTTGAGCGACGGGAGATGAACATTTTTAAACGAAAGCATATACATAACAAGCTTTTCACCGACGGTTGTGAGGATAATAGAGGCTATAACGGTTGTCGCAAGACAAATCGTAAAAAGAACCGATGTTGCAATCCCGTGAAAAAATCCCCTGCGGCAATTATTTTCATATGCACGGTTTATGGAATGTTCAAAAGACCGTACAACGCGTGACATAGAATAGAATGTGGCAAAAATACTTATCAGCAAAATTCCGGGTGTCCCCGAAACAGAAATATCCGAAATATATATGTCAAGAAATTCGGCAATTTCCGGTGGCAAAAGAGAGGAAATAAACTCTGCAAACCGAGCCTCCGATACGTTGATATACGTAAGAAGCGTGTTGGTGTAAATAATAAACGGAAACACCGAAAGAAGGGAAAAATATGCAATTGCACCGCCGGATTGGCCAACCTCGTGCTCGAAATACCGGCGGACCAGGTCCTTGGTTAAATCAGTAATGTGTTTCATATATCACCTGAATAGTTTTTTTGTTAATTTTTACATAATCTCTGTTATTTATACTTATGCAGTTTGATGTTGCAAAATTAAATAAAATAATGTATAATATGATCAGGTATATATAAAAAGGAGAAATTGTTATGTCCTTTACATCGGAAGTAAAAGAAAACCTGCTTTTAATAAATAATGACAGTACCTGCTGTGAACTTAGCTTTCTTGCGGGGATGATGTGTTTTACGGGCAATGTCAAAATCGGTGAACATTCGATGAGCTATACGTTTTCATCAGAAAACCCGAAGATAACCGAAAAGATTGACGAGCTTGTAAAAAAGAACTTTGGCTCTAACACCATACTTCGTGCCAAAGGAGCGGGAAAAACAATTATAATTGAAGATGCTTTTGATGTGCTTTACGGACTTGGCATAATCAAAAAAGGGGATATAGGCTTCAGCCTGCCCGATGAACTGCGCAGTGACTGCTGCAGACGCAGTTTTGTGCGTGGTGCATTTCTTGCCGGCGGAAGCGTGACCGAACCGCAAAAACGCTATCATCTGGAATTTGTTACCCCACATTATTTGCTTAATGGTCAGTTTCAGTCATTGTTTTCCTATTTCGACATACCATCCAAATGGCTTATCCGCAAATCAAAATATGTAACATATTTCAAAGATAACGAAATAATAAGCGATGTTCTTGCAATGATAGGTGCAACCGATGCGGTTATTGAAATCAACATAACCAATATGGAAAAAAGCATCAGAAACGATTTGAACAGACAAAGCAACTGCGACTATGCTAATATGGATAAAACTATTGCCGCAGGTTTTGAACAGGCAAAAGCTATTAAAAAAATAGGACTTGATAATCTGCCAAAAAACTTACAACCGCTTGCAAATGCACGTCTTGAAAATAAAGAACTGTCGCTTGCAGATTTGGGACAGCTGCTTGACCCGCCAATCAGTAAATCGGCGGTAAACCACAGAATGCGAAAAATTATGGAAATTGTAAAAGGAATTTAAATATGAAAAATTTTGTTCACTTACATACACATACCGAATACAGTCTGCTTGACGGCGCATGCCGCATAGACAAGCTTATTTCAAAAGTAAAAGAGCTTGGTATGAGTGCCGTTGCCATTACAGACCACGGTAATATGTATGGTACAATTGAATTTTATAAAGAGGCTAAAAAACAAGGGATACATCCCATCCTCGGCTGTGAGGTGTATATGGCTCCGCGCAGCCGTTTCGATATGGAAGGCAGACAAGATGCTGAGCCTGCCCACCTTGTTCTTCTTGCCAAAAATAATACCGGCTGGAACAACCTTATAAAGCTTGTTTCAAGCGGCTTTACAGAAGGTTTTTATTATAAACCCCGTGTGGATATGGACATTCTTCGTCAGTATTCCGAGGGGCTTATATGTCTTTCCGCTTGCCTTGCCGGAAATATTCCGCGTGCAATTATGGCAGAAGATTTAGATGCGGCAAGAAAATATATAACAGATTTTGTTGATATTTTCGGGCGTGAAAATTTTTTCCTTGAACTTCAGGACCACGACATCCCCGAACAAAAGCAGGTAAACACAAGGATTATTGCCCTTGCAAAAGAGTTTGGTCTTGAAATGGTAATAACCAATGACGTGCATTATGTCAATAAAGAAGATGCGGAAGCGCAGGACGTTCTCTTGTGTGTGCAGACAAACCGAAAAGTATCCGACGAGGACAGAATGCGGTTCGGTACCGACCAGTTTTATCTTAAATCGGCGGGCGAAATGGCGGAAATTTTCCCTGCAATGCCGCAGCTTCTTGAAAATACGGTTAAAATTGCAGATATGTGTAATGTAGAAATAGAGTTTGGTAATTTTCATTTGCCGAAATTCCCAGTTGAAACAGGCGAGGACAGTTTCCTTTACTTAAAACGCCTTTGTGAAGAAGGTCTTTTGTCACGTTACGGCGAGGATGCCGATAAGCATAAGCAGCGTCTTGATTACGAGCTTGAAACCATCAAAAATATGGGATATGTTGATTATTTCCTTATCGTATGGGATTTCATCAAATATGCCAAAGACAATGGAATTATGGTAGGTCCGGGACGTGGAAGCGCGGCAGGAAGTATTGTATCGTACGTTCTTCGTATTACTGATATTGACCCGATCAAATATACACTTATTTTCGAGCGTTTCTTAAACCCCGAACGAATAAGTATGCCCGATATTGATATTGACTTCTGTATTGAGCGCCGCGGCGAAGTAATTGATTATGTAATAAACAAATACGGGAAAGACAATGTTGCACAGATTATAACGTTTGGTACGCTTGCGGCAAAGCAGGCTATACGTGACTGTTCAAGAGCAATGGATTTGCCATATGCCTATGCTGACAAAATTGCAAAGCTTATCCCAAACGAGCTTAAAATGACAATAGAAAAAGCCCTCCAGCAACAGTCCGAGCTTGAAGATTTATATAATTCAGATGAGCAGGTTCGAAAAGTAATTGATATTGCAAAATCGCTTGAAGGCATATCACGTCATTCGTCTACTCACGCGGCGGGCGTTGTTATATGCGGACAGCCCGTTACGGATTATGTGCCGCTTTCACGAAACGGCGATGTTATAACAACCCAGTACGAAAAAGATACCGTTGAGGAAATGGGCCTTCTCAAAATGGACTTTCTTGGACTTCGTAACCTTACCATTATCCGTTACGTGCTCGATATGATAAAACAGGATACGGGCGAGGAAATTGATTTAACCAAAATAGATTACGAATCTCCCGAAGTATATCAAATGATATCCGACGGTAATACCGACGGCGTATTTCAGCTTGAATCGCAGGGGATGCGTAACTTTATAAAAGAACTTAAACCGCAGTGTCTTGAAGATATAATTGCGGGAATTTCGCTGTTCAGACCGGGTCCGATGGACCAGATTCCAAACTATATCAAAAACAAAAACAATCCCAATAAGGTAACGTATAAACATCCTATGCTTAAACCTATCCTCAATGTAACCTACGGTTGTATGATATATCAGGAACAGGTAATGGAAATTGTACGTCAGCTTGCGGGATATTCGCTCGGTCGTGCGGACCTTGTGCGCCGTGCAATGAGTAAGAAAAAGTTTGATGTTATGGAACAGGAGCGCAAAAACTTTATCTATGGTATCACGGAAGACGACGGCACTGTTTCGCTTGACGGTGCGGTGCGCCGCGGTGTTGATGAAAAAATAGCCAACAGTATATTTGACGAAATGATAGATTTTGCCAACTACGCATTCAACAAATCGCACGCGGCTTGCTATGCGGTTGTTGCATATCAGACAGCATATCTTAAATATTACTATCCGCTTCAGTTTATGGCAGCGCTTATGTCAAGTGTACTGTCATATCCGGATAAAATATATAAATATATGCTTGAAGCACAACGTATGGGAATAAACCTGCTTCCGCCGGATATAAACAAAAGCTTTGACGGCTTTACCGGCGACGGTGGCAACATCCGTTTTGGTCTTGCGGCAGTTAAAAACGTGGGGCATAACGTTGTTGCGGATATTGTTGAAGAGCGAAAAAACGGGCCGTTTGCATCGTTTATGGATTTTGCAAAACGTATGCGTGATAAGGACATAAACAAACGTACGGTTGAATGTCTTATAAAAGTAGGCGTGTTTGATAATCTCGGTAACAATCGTGCACAGCTGCTTGAAGCGTATGAACGTATTCTGAACAGCCTTTCGGACGATAAAAAACGTAACCTTGAAGGGCAGATGTCACTTTTTGGCGATGCAATGATAGATGAACCGGAAGTGGAAGAATTTAAAGCACTGAAAGAGCTTGAACTCAAAGAAATTCTTGAAATGGAAAAAGAGCTTATCGGCATCTATATTTCAGGTCATCCGCTTGATGAATATAAGGAATTAATGGAAAAAATTCCGCATACAACAACTGCGGATATTATGTCGGCAGAACCTACAGTAAACGATGGAGATTATATAACTCTCGTGGGAATTATAAATAAACGCACCGATAAAATGACAAAATCGGGCAGTCGTATGACATTCCTAAACGTGGAAGATTTGTTCTCAAGTATTGAAACGGTTGTGTTCTCTAAGTTGTTTGAAAAAATCAGCTCGTTTGCAACGGAAGGCGCGGCAATATGCGTGCGCGGACGTGTGGATATAAACGAAAACGGAGCAAAGCTTGTTGCCGATACAATCGTTCCCATTACGGAAGCGGAAATCAGGGAAAAACCTTCCGCGCCTAAACAATCGGGTCAAAAGCTTTTCCTTAAATTTAAGCTTGGCAAGGATTTTCTTATTCAGCGTGCATCCGATATTATGGCAAAATATAAAGGCTCTGTACAGGTGAAAATATACATCGAAGAATCGGGACAGATACTTGTCTTCCAAAGCGGTGTAAACCCGTGCAATGAGCTTATGAATGAACTCAAAACCCTGCTTGGCGAGGATTGTGTTATTTTGAAATAAAAAAGAATATATTGTAATGTCTGGTCATAAACTATTTACCGAGGTGAAAGTTATGGCCAGACATTATTTTTTGGGCGGAAATACTCCGCTTGGGTTTTATTCGTATTATGATTATCTTATCGATGCCGAAAAAGCAAAAAAAGTTTATGTAATCAAAGGCGGTCCCGGTACGGGCAAATCAACGCTTATGAAATCGGCAGCAAACTGGGGCGAGGATAATGGATTTGAGGTGGACTTCCTTCATTGTTCATCCGACCCAAGCTCCCTTGACGGCGTTATAATAGACGGCGATATTGCAATGGTAGATGGCACATCGCCACATATAGTAGACCCTAAAAATCCCGGATGCGTTGAAACAATTGTTAATATGGGTGATTTCTGGGACGAAGCAAGATTACGGGAGAATAAAGAAAAAATCATAGAAATAAATAAACAGATTAAGGGGTATTATGCCGCAGCATACAACTATCTTGCGGCGGCAGGAAGTATCTATAAAAATATACAAAGTCCGGAAGACACAAGAATTGCAAAAACAATATTTGATGAGGCGGCAGGCAGGGAAAGTATTTGCGGGAAGGGAAGAAAAAGAAAACTGTTTGCTTCGGCAACGGGTCCGACGGGAACGGTATCTTTTGCTGATACGCTTATACTTAAAAAATGCTATGTTCTTAAAACAGATTTTACTAAAGGAACAAGCAAGGTTATGGGGAAAATAGCTCAGTTATTCATTGATAACGGGTATGATACCGAGCTGTTTTACGACCCGCTTGCACCGGATGAACTAATTGAACATATCTGTGTGCCGGAAGTGGGTGTAAGTGTTCTTACAAGTATCGGCTTAAGTAATATAGCAAGCGAGGATGCGTATGTTATAGATGTTGACGAAATAATGAACATAAACACCTGCGGAAAAGACTATATCCATAATAAGCTGATGACGGAAATACTTGTTAAAGAGGCGGCGGGAATTATAGCAAAAGCAAAACAAAAGCATGACGAGCTTGAAAGCTGTTATATACCGTGTATGGATTTTGAATCGGCAAACAAAAATGCAAAACGTGTTATTGAAGATATAAGGAATAACAAAACCTGACAGGGCGACATATAATGTATTGAAAGGAAGGCTGTTAAAATGAAATCTTCTGATAAAATAAACACCAATGATTTGCAAAAAGTAATGTCAATGTCAAATGCTGAGATTGAATCAAAGCTTAAAGATATTTTATCCACCACAAATGTCGGAAACTTAAAAAAGCTTATTGAAAATGCGGATATTGCCGCTTTGAAAGAAAAATTACAGTCAAAAGACCAGAAAGACCTTACAAAAATTGCGGGACAGATGAGTAAACTTAATCCTGAACTGATAAAGAAAATAAAGGATGCAATAAAATAAAAGTCGGGAGGGGAAATATATGTCTGATGAAATCGGGAAGGCGGTGGAAGTCTTACAACAAATGCTGCAGGACGATAGTGCGCGCGAAAATCTTGAAAATATTGTCGGTCAGGTAGTAGGACAGTCTCAGAAGGAAGAAAGCGGGCTACTTCCAGCATCGCTTGATAATATTGATTTAGGTGCACTACTAAACAATGTGGCGGCATCTGATGACCATAGAGTTGTGTTTCTTAAAGCATTAAAGCCGTATCTTAATGTGCGCAGACAGGAAAGAATAGGAAACGCAATTTCAATAATGAAAATTGTAAATCTTTCTTCAAATCTCGGGCTTATGGATATGCTTAAGCCGAGTGAAGTAGAACACCATAAGGGTTAAATAGTTCGGCAGGTGATTTTTATTGAAACGGAAATATTATAAAAAATATGAACTGCCGGACATTACCACGCCGGCTCCCGCTGTGACGGTAAATACAATAATGCACAGGATAGCGCAGATGAATCTTGACGATATAATTATCCCTATACTTATATTTTTGATGCTGACGGAAGAAAACCCGGATTATATTACAATTGCGGCGCTTGCATTTATATTTTTTGCATAAATACCGCCAATTTGTTTACAATAGCATCAGGTGGTGAAACAAGTGGAAATCACAGACGTTAAAATAAGAAAAATTAATCAGGAAGGCAAAATGCGTGCCATAGTTTCGGTTACATTTGACTCGGCATTTGTTGTTCACGATATAAAGGTAATTGAAGCGGCAGGCAAGCTGTTCGTTGCAATGCCAAGCCGTAAAACCGCAGACGGAGAATATAAGGATGTTGCACATCCCATAAATGCCGAAGCAAGAGAAAAGCTTCATAAAAGAGTGATTGAAGAATATGAAGAAGAATTAAAAAGAGTAGTCCTTTAACGGCGAGTATTCTTAGGGAACATTCGCCCAAAAACCATTATTTTGGCACATAGCTTTGTCAAAACCACTTGAAACCCGTCAGGGTTTCGGCGCAGTTTTTTCTTGCTCTGCGCTCAAAAGAATGGTTTTTGTGGTGCGAGCAGTTTTGAAACAAAAATTTTTAGAATTATACAAAGATTAAAAGCACCGCAATACATGACGTATTACGGTGCTTTTTGATGCAGTATAAACTAAAAAGATGGTTTCAAAACCGATTTTTCCCTGAGAATAATCGCCGAGCCTACTCTTTAATGTTACATATATCGTTTATAATACCCCAGGCATCGTCGCGTCCGGTACCTTTTTCGGCAGAAAACGGAATAAGAATATCGTCATCCGCCATATCAAGCACATCTTCGATAACATTAAGATTTTCGTCAAGCTGCTTGGCGGAAAGCTTGTCTGCCTTTGTTGCAAACACTATAAGTCCGTTATGGCGGGTACGTATCCAGTGTGCCATATCAACGTCGTTTGCAGTGGGTTTGTGACGTGCGTCTACAAGCAAAAATGTAAACGCAAGCTGCTCGCGCGTGTTTAAATATTCTTCAATCATATCGGACCATTTCTGCTTTTCCTGTTTGGAAACAGAAGCATATCCGTATCCCGGAAGGTCAACAAGATGAATTGTCTTATCTACATTATAAAAATTTATCTGCGCAGTTTTGCCCGGTTTACTGCTTGTTCTCGCAAGGGATTTGCGGTTAAGCAGTTTATTTATAAAAGATGATTTCCCAACATTAGACCTTCCCGCAAAAGCAATTTCGGGGATATTATTCTTAGGGTATTGTTTCGGGCTTACCGCCGACAGCACAAATTCAGCATTATGCAAATTCATTTGATTTTACCTCAATATCAATATCGTATTTTTCTTTAATATACCGTATATTTTTTCTTTTATGTCCAACAGTTTTTGATATATTGCAAGGATTCACACAAACGGTGAGCGTCTTATCTTTTGCCGTTTTTGCCATATTCTCAAGTTTGTCACGTTCTATACGTGAAAGGACAAGCTCGCCAAATGAGCTGCTGTACGGACCGGCAATAAACTGTGCATTTTCGTTTATAAGGTCTGTTGACTGAAGCCCCATACGGATAACGGTTATACCGTTTTCTGTAAACATCTTATAAAGAACTGCACACAAATCAACTGTATCGTCAAGCGACGGGGGAGTGTATACTCCGCTTTCGTAAAGCTTACAAAGTTTGGTGTTTTCAATCACAATAGTAGGGTATATACGCACTATATCGGGCGCAAGCGCAATAAGTCTTTTTGCGGTATTTATGTCTGTTTCGGTATCGGAACCGTACATACCCGTCATCATCTGTACCCCAAGGGTAAAACCGTACTTTTTTATAAGGGTACAGGCGTTTATAACATCCGTATCGGTATGTCCGCGTTCGTTTGCATTAAGTACATCATTTGACATAGACTGAACGCCAAGTTCGATGGTTGTAACGCCGTAGTTTTTAAGCATAAGCAGTATTTCTTCCGAAATATAGTCGGGTCTTGTTGACAGCCTGATTCCTCTTATCTCGCCGGATAAAACATATTTATATGCAGTTTCAAGAAGTGATTTTTGCACATCCACCGGAATACCCGTAAAGCTTCCGCCGAAAAATGCCACTTCAACATCGGCATTTTCGGGAAGCGTGCTAAGATGCCCGAAAATTATCGTTTCCGCGGTTTCGGGAGTAACGTCGGTAGAAAGTCCCGTAATCTTAACCTGATTGCAGAACACGCAGTCGTGCGGGCACCCGAGATGAGGCACAAAAATCGGGATATTATAATGTTTCATATTCTTTCTTAAATGCGCAAATAGCCTTTTTCGCCGCCATTTGCTCCGCCTGTTTTTTTGTTTTTCCACTGCCCGTGCCAAATGTCGTTTGGTTTATTCTTACCTCAACGGTATAGAATCTTTCGTGGTCGGGACCTTCTTCGCCAAGAGTGTGGTATTGTATAGAGCCGTGCTTGTGTTTCTGAACAAGCTCCTGAAGAGTTGTTTTATAATCATTTTTGCCGGCGCGTGTAACCGCTTCTTCAATTTTCTTTGTAATCAGCGGCAAAAGAACATCGCGCGCACTGTCAAGCCCGCTTTCAAGGTAAATAGCACCAAGCATTGCCTCAAAAGCATCGGATAAAATTGACGGACGGGTTTTTCCGCCGGTCATTTCTTCGCCTTTCCCAAGAAGAAGACAGTCGCCAAGGTTTATTTCAACAGCCATTTCAAAAAGGCTCTTTTCACATACAACATCCGCACGGAGCTTGGTAAGCGTTCCTTCCGGCAGATGAGGGTAGTTTTTATAAATATAATCACTTACAATAATGCTGAGCACCGAATCCCCAAGAAACTCCAGACGCTGATTGCTCATCGTGCGGTCTGCCTTTGATTCGTTTGTGTACGATGTATGCGTTCTTGCAAGGTCATATAAATTTTTATCTTTAAAGACGTAATTTGCAAACATTAAAATCAGTTCCTTTTATATGCGTTTTTCAAGAAAATCAAGAGCGTCACCAACGGTTTTAACGCCTTCAAAATCCTCGTCGGAAATTTCAATGCCAAACTCGTCTTCAATTGCCATAATTAGCTCTACCAAATCAAGTGAATCAGCGCTAAAATCATTTCTGAAAGATTTGTCTTCCGTTACTTCATCCATTGCAACATCAAGCTGGTCAGAAATTATTTCTTTAAGTTTTGCTAACATAGATATCTCTCCTTTATTCACTCGGCTTAACACAATTTTTAATTTCTTCGGTTAAGTTTGTTTCCACAGCCTTTATTGCCTGACGTACCGCACTTACAACAGCTTTCGCATCAGAGCTTCCGTGCGCTTTGATTACGGTTTTATTAACGCCCATAAGCGGTGCGCCGCCGTGTTCTTTATAATCCATACTTTTCTTGAATGCACCAACTTCGCCTTTGATTAAAAGTGCGGCAATTTTGGTTTTTATGTTAGACATAAGTATATCTTTAAACTTTGTAAGCAGGAATTTGCCCATTCCTTCGTACAGTTTAAGTACAATATTACCTGTAAACCCGTCTGCAATAATAACGTCAGCATTACCTGCAGGAATATGTCTGGCTTCAATATTACCGGTAAAATTAATCGGCATTTCTTTAAGCATTTTGTACGCTTCTTTTGTAAGGGGAGTGCCCTTTTTTTCTTCCGCACCGATATTGATAAGACCAACACGGGGATTTGGGGTTCCCATTACCTTATTCATATAATATGAGCCCATAATTGCAAAATGACACAAATTTTCAGGTGTGCATATAGCATTTGCACCTGAATCAAGAAGTGCACAAGGACCTTTTGCTGTTGGAATAACAGGCATAAGTGCCGGTCTTGAAATGCCGTCAATCACACCAAGAATCTGCATTGAACCAACAATTACCGCACCGGTATTACCGGACGAAATAAACGCATCGCCCTTGCCTTCATTAAGAAGAGAAAGCCCTACAGTAATGGAAGAGTCGGGTTTTCTTCTTACAGACCTTATCGGGTCATCCTCGTTTTCAATTACTTCTGTGCAATGGTGTATGGTAATTCTGGATGTATCACCTTTGTATGAAACCATTTCCTTTTCTATTACATCTTTGTTTCCGCAAAGGATAATGTCCACGCCAAGCTTTTCAGCAGCCGTAAGACCGCCTATAACTTGTGCTTTTGGTGCATTATCTCCGCTCATAGCGTCAAGAATTATTTTCATATTTTGTTCCCCCCTAGAACATCTACAAAACTTCTATTATATTATAAAATAATTAATTTTCCATGTCAAGAAAAATATCTTAAAATAATATTGACTTAAACGGGGAATTGATATATAATAATTATATGATTTAGTATCATCGGAGGTAAGATAAAGTGAGTAAAAAAACAAAAACTCCAAAAAACCAGGTGAATAATGACCATTACGTAAATCTTATGCTTCTTACAGTTCTTGAAGCAATGCTTTTACTTATCGGTCAGTTAATTATATATAATGGAAATGCAATATATCCGGGTGCAATCCGAGGCACAGTAATTCCGGCAATTCTTATTGTTGCGGCACTTGCATTTGCCATATTTATCGTACTGTTTCTTGTGAAGAAGAATAAATCATTTATAAAACCAATGATTTTTACTGCATATGTTGTACTTCTTATGGTAATAATCAGATATATACCAAACACCGTATCTGAATATACTGGTCGTATGTATGTTAACGATATTAAAGGTATGAAAATAGGTGCAATAACATCATCAGTATATGTACTTGTTAATTTCATATTCCTGTATATCAAATCTATTAAAAATAAATAGAAAAAAGTATAAAAAAGTATTGACAACATAAAAAAAATGTTGTATAATATAAAAGTCGCTGAAAGGAAATGCTGGTGTAGCTCAATTGGTAGAGCAGCTGATTTGTAATCAGCAGGTCGCGGGTTCGAGTCCCATCACCAGCTCCACTTTTTTTCAGCATAAATATTTGGGCGGGTTCCCGAGTGGCCAAAGGGGGCAGACTGTAAATCTGTTGCTATCAGCTTCGATGGTTCGAATCCATCCCCGCCCACCAAATAGAAACGGATATCCGAAAGGATATCCGTTTTTATTTTACAGATGGATTCGAACCAGAAATGGGAGCGAAAGAAGAGAGCGACAAAGCAAGGCTCCGGTGGAGCGTTGCGCCATTTCTACAAGCGAAGCGCGATAACATCCATCCCCGCCCACCAAATAAGAACCATAATTTTGATACAAAATTATGGTTTTTTTTCTTTACCTAAAACCGTAGTAATAAAGGGATTTATACAAAAAGAAAAGTTTTACAGTGAACTATATAATAGGTATAAACACAGTTTTTTAATCTGTTTTATACGGCACAATTCACTAAAAAACTTTTCTAAATAAAAATGCACCGCTTTGGCAAAATTCAAGTCAAACACGGTGCATTTATTTTCATTAGGATGTTTGAAGTATATAGGTACTTTAATTACATAAAACAGATGTGCAAATTAAAAAGAAAAACGCCTGTTCAATACAGACTTGAACAGGCAGCATAAAATATTCTTTTTTTGTGTCTACAAAGTATTGACTTCTTCACATTGCACCTTTTTTATTTGCCTTTTACAGTATTATACAAATCAGTCCGCCACTGCCCTCGTTTATAATTCTCTGCAGGGTTTCCTGAAGTTTAAACCGCGATTCCTCTGGCATTTTCGAAAGCTTATTATGAAGACCTTCATTAACAAGCTCGTGGAGTGATTTCCCGAAAATATTGGATTCCCAAATCTTTTTCGGGTCGGTTTCAAACTCATCAAGCAAATATTTGATAAGATCCTCGCTCTGCTTTTCCGTTCCAACAATCGGATTAACCTCGGCTTCAATATCTGCACGGATAAGATGTATCGACGGTGCCGATGCCTTAAGACGCACGCCATATCGGTTGCCTTGTTTCATAATTTCAGGCTCTTCAAGCGAAAGCTCATCAATAGTCGGACAAACAATGCCGTATCCCTTGGCATCCACTTCTTTAAGCGCATATTCAATCTTGTCATACCTTGATTTTATGTCCTTTAATTCCATAAGTAACGACAACAACCTTTCTTCGCCATCAATGTCAAACCCTGTGGATGAAGAAAGTATCTGATAAAATAGTTCTTCTGGAGTCGCAACATCTACCATAACAGTGCCGCTGCCAAGGTCAACCATGGGAAGCCGTACATCCTTTGCAAAATCGAATTCGGAGATTCCTTTTGCCGCCACAATTCCATCGCGGATTTTATGCACATTTTTCAGCGTCTCACGAAGAGATGTGTATATCTTATCCTTAAGCGGATGCGAATAATCGAGTGCATCAAGCCATTTGGGCAGGTTTATGCCGATTTCTTTAAGAGGAAATTCATACAGTACGGCTTTTAAAATTGTTTCAATATCTTCCTCGCTCATATCGGCACACGACATAGCAATAACAGGCACATTATATTCCTGCATAAGCTGATTCTGAAGCTCCTTTGCGGGCGCACTGTACGGCATAGTGGAGTTAAGAAGCACCACAAATGGTTTGTTTATTGCCTTAAGCTCGGAAACAACACGCCGTTCGGCATCTATGTAATCCTCACGGGGAATATCCGTAATACTGCCGTCACTTGTCACCACAAGGCCAATTGTTGAATGGTCTTCAATAACCTTTTTTGTGCCAATTTCAGCCGCCACATCAAACGGCATGGGGGATGAATCCCACGGAGTCTGTACCATACGCACGTTGCCGTCTTCTTCGCCGCCAATCGCGCCGTCAACCATATACCCGACGCAGTCGATAAGCCGCACCTTGCACATAGCATTGTCAATGTTGATGTTTACCGCCTCATTTGGAACAAACTTCGGTTCGGTTGTCATAATGGTTTTTCCTGCGGCACTTTGCGGAAGCTCATCCATAGCGCGCGTGCGCCTGAAATCATTGTCAATATTCGGCAACACCTTTAAATCCATAAATCTTTTTATAAAGGTAGATTTGCCCGTCCGCACAGGACCAACAACACCAAGGTATATGTTGCCTTCCGTGCGGTTTGCTATATCCTGATAAATGTTATAGCCGTCCATCTATTGTCCTCCTTTTTAAATATGCAATTGTACATGTAGTATATATATATTTTCAAAAAAGGAGAAATATTACATATTCAAAAATAAATAAGGCAGTTCATTTGAACTGCCTTTTAAAATTATTTTTACATTGTTTCAACAATTTCTTCTTTATGACTTCTTGCTGATTTGTAAAGTGCATCAAACACGCCGATATATTCGGCTGCAGATTCAAACGGTGTATATTCACCGCCGTGACCTGCAAGGTTTGAATAGAAATTGCAGATAACGGCTTTATGACCGTCGCCCCAGCAGAATTTAGCGCAGGTTCCCATTTTATCACTTTCAATAAGAGTCATTTCGCCGTTTTCAATCAGGTAAAGGTTGCTGAGGATATATTTAAGATATGCATTTTCAAACACAACCTCAAGGTCGTAACATGAATCTCTGCAGTATGCGTTTGTTGCATAGAACAGAGCATTTACACCGTCTTCCATACGGATGAGGGCTTCGGCTGTATCTTCAACCTCAATAATTCCCTGAAGTGAACGGTTGTCGTAATTTGCTTTAACAGCTATTGGCTTTTTGCCGAGATAGCAAAGAAGGTCAATTGTGTGCAGCGCCTGATTTATAACAACGCCGCCACCTTCCGTATCCCATTTGCCGCGCCACGGGCCGCTTGCATAATATTTGGCATCGCGTTTCCAAGTAAGGATACCACGAAGTCCCATTACCTTGCCGTATTTACCGCTTTTAATCATTTCCTTTATTTTAATAATACAGGGATTGAAACGGTTCTGAATAATACTGCAAACCTTACCATCATATTCTTTTACAACATCATATGCATGGCGATACTCGTCAAAATTCATTGTCATCGGTTTTTCAACAACAACTTTTTTGCCTGCCTTTACAGATGCTTCAAGCATAGGCGCGTGAAGATAATGCGGTGTACAGATATGTACAACATCCACATTTTCGTCTGCAAGAACTTCTTCAAAAGAAGAATATCCTTTGCAACCGTATGTGTCCACTGCCGCATCAAGCTTTTCTTTGTCTGTATCGCAAACACAGTAAATATTAGCATATTCGCTTGCGTTTATTGCAGCTGCGTGCACTTTTGAAATTGCACCGCAACCAATAATAGCCGCATTTAATTTTTTCATTTTCCTGTGCCTCCTCTTAAAGTCCTGCACCTGTCGCCTGAACCCAATAGGTGTCAAGACAGAACGTGAATGCAGATTCTTACCATAGTAAAACACTACTTTTCTTATTTAAGTTCGTTAAGAATTTCTTTTAATGAATTAAGTGCAAGTACAAATGCACGTTCGCCGTTGTCTGAAAGATTTTTATATTTAACGTCTTGTTCAAGAGAAGAAAGACCTTCAAAGCTGCTGAGGTGCGGTTCAAGAGATAAGAAACCGTCATATCCCATATATTTAAGTCCCTGAAGAATGTCTTTAACTCTTGCTTCACCCTGGCCGGAAGGATAGTTTCCACCATCGTGTTTAGCATCTTTAATATGCATATACTCAATATAGTTTTTGAGTTTATTGAATGCACTCGGGTAAGTTTCTTCGCCACAGTGAACAAAGTTTGCCGGGTCGAAAATTACACGGAGATTGTCGCTTCCGATGCTTTCTACAAGGTCAACACATCTGTCAGCAATATCACCGTAAATACCTTTTTCATTTTCGTGAAGAAGCATAACGCCTGTGCCTTTAGCCACTTTAACGAATTCGTTCATTCTTTTGAGAACTTCATCACGGTAAGGAGTCGGGTCTTCACCTTTTTCCGGGGGATAGAAGCTGAACAGTCTTATATATTTAGCTTCAACTGCCTGTGCAACGTCAAGCATATTTTTGAACGCTACCATGTGAGGTTCAAAATCTTCGTTAATAAGGATTTTACCGATAGGAGAACCGATTGCGGAAACCTTAATTCCGTTTGCGTCAAGCTTCTTTTTGATAGGTTTGATTTTTTCCTTATCAAATTCACCTACGCTTAC
This sequence comes from Clostridia bacterium, assembly GCA_045644605.1. Classification (GTDB taxonomy): domain Bacteria; phylum Bacillota; class Clostridia; order RUG12999; family RUG12999; genus RGIG4103. Next base: position 3,358 of record JAZRHB010000006.1, on the reverse strand, counting down.
CCCATCTATCCCGCGCATTTCAATATGTGTAAGACCATATTTTTTTGCACATTCCATCTGGATATCAAAATCCTTATTGATTTCATCTGTAAAACCTGAAATCGTAAATGCCATAATAACACTCCTTTAAAATATTACAGTTTACTTTATTATATAATAAAAAAATAGTTTTATAAATAGTGTATCTTGCGAAAGACATTGCAAATCTTGCCATTTATAGAGTAATAAACCCCAAATTTGCAAAATAAACTGTAATATAACACAAGGAGGGATATAATGGAAACAAGGCGAAATTCAAAAAGCGGAAAAAAAGAAAATAATAAGCAAAGAGGAGAAGTGAAACTGTTCATCCAGCTTATGGTATGTATAGCATTCATATGCGGAATTATGATTTTTAAAGACACTCCGCTTCCTAATGGAAAAACTCCCGCGGAATATGTTTCACATTTTTTAAATACAACAGTGAATATGGAGGAAATTGTACAGAAATTCAGTCCGCAGGATTCGGTTCCGGTGTCGGGAAGTGCCAAAGAATAAATGAAATCAAGCTTTAGGATTTATAAAAATATATTTGTTGATTTTTCGATTCTTATAACGGCGGCAATATGTATTGTAACAGGAAACGACAGTATGTACATAATAGCATTTTTTGCAATAATTCACGAGCTTGCACATTATGCGGGTGCCCGCCTTTGCGGATTTAAAGCCGATAACTTTATAATAAAGGGGTTTGGAATAGAGCTGACAGGAGCCCGATGCTTTTCGCCGGGAGTAGTTGCGTTTGTTGCTTCGTGCGGACCGGTTGTCAATATCATTATGGCATATATTGCGCTTCAAATGGGTAGTTTTAAAATTTTTATTATCAATATGTCTGTTGCAGTTATAAACCTTATTCCTGCACTTCCGCTTGACGGAGGGCAGGTTTTATATGCTTTGCTATGTAATCTTGCAAATAGAAAAACGGCAAACAAAATAACCGCCATATCGGGTAAAATATGTGGCGGTGTAATTACAATTCTCGGAGTTATGATACTTTGTGTAAATAAAATGAATTTCAGTTTGGTGTATATAGGATTATTTGTATTTTTTTCAAATTCGTCAACCTGGTTTAACCCCGTTATTGAAACGATTTGCGCAAAAGAAAGGGACATCGAAAAATGTACGGCGTTTGCAATCAGAGATTCCGTAAAAGCGCTTGAAGCTGCAAATACTCTTCCTCGGAATGCACTTGGTGTCGTAAAAGATGAAGCGGGAAATTTCTATGGAGTAGTTTCGCCGTATTATCTGTATAGCAAGCTTGCCGAAACGGATTCGGATGTTACGTTAAAAGCAATACTGAAACAAAAATGAGTGGCTTAAAGCCACTCATTTTAAAATTCAATCAAATCTTTTAAGCTTTCATCAAGAAGAGCCGTTCTTTCTGTTGTATACTCATTAATCTGACAGTCTGTGTATTTCTCGATAGCTTCCATCAGAAGCTCGGGTTTTAAGTTGGTTTCGCCGCATCGGATGACTGCGGTAATAACCTGACCATCGGCGGTTATGGAATGGATAAACGGTTTTATATCCGTATCCTTAACGCCGCTTTTTGTTTTCTTTGGCATCATGATTTCAGACATATCAAGAATAGCCGCAAGATTTGCAATATCACCTTTTATGGTTATTTTATATTCGCCAAAGTGAAGAGCCGTAAACGGAGATTTTGCAAATTCTTTTTTTGCGGCAAGCACCTTAAATCCGCTCGGTAGATGTTCATTAAGAGTGATTGCAAGCTCGCGCGGTGAAATCTCTTCATCAACGCCAATAAGCGCAAGCTCCGAGCTGCTTGAAATCCCTATGCCAATAGGATTTGCGAACGTCATTATCGGATGGGGATTAAACCCCTGTGACATACTCATTGTAATTCCCGCGCGGCGCATTGTTCTGCCGAACATGCGGACGGTATCAAGGTGAGAAACATATTTTACTTTTTCGTCTTTCCAAAACTTTATAATATATTTACCCATTCTGTTTCACCCCGCATTTCCCCATAAGTCCGCAGCCTGCGCATTTTTCGCGGCAGTTGGGAGTTGTTGTTTCATCATACGCCTTTTTACATTCGCTGATAAGGAATTTTTTTGTAACGCCGCAGTCAATAACATCCCACGGGAGAACCTCGTCAAATGAGCGCTTGCGTGCATAAAATGTACTATCAATACCCGCATCTTCAAAAGCCCGCATCCATACATCATAATCAAAAAATTCGTCCCATCCGTCAAACTTACAACCGAGCTTGTGTGCATTTAAAAGCACCTTGCCAAGACGGCGGTCACCTCTTGAAAATACACCCTCAAGAACACTTACATAAGACTCGTGATAGTTGTAGTTTATCATACGGGTTTTGATATTATTTTTAATGTGCATCTGCTTTTCGCGAAGTTCGGGGATAGTGTTTTGACGTTCCCACTGGAACGGCGTAAACGGTTTTGGTACAAACGAAGAAACGCTTGTTGTAATGCGGCCTCTGCCAATGCCTTTACCGCCTTTTTTGATTTCATAATACTTATCCGCAACGCTTTCCGAAAGTTTTGCAATGCCGATAACGTCGTCAATTGTTTCTGTCGGAAGACCAATCATAAAATAAAGCTTAACGCTTGTCCATCCACCTTCAAACGCAATGGATACACTGCGCATAAGGTCTTCTTCAGTAACATTTTTGTTTATAACATCACGCATACGCTGGCTGCCCGCCTCGGGTGCAAAGGTAAGGGAGCTTTTTCTTACGCTCTGGATTTTCTGCATAAGTCCTGCCGAAAAATTATCCACACGAAGAGAGGGGAGAGCCATATTTATTTTCTTCTCGGCCGTTATTTCAAGAAGTCTGTTTGTCAAATTTTCAAGGTCAGTATAATCGCTTGTGCTGAGTGATGTCAGCGAAATCTCTTCATATCCTGTAGAGTCGATAAGTTTACAAGCAAGGTCACAAAGTCTGTCAGTACTGCGTTCCCTTACGGGACGGTAAATAAACCCAGCCTGACAGAATCTGCATCCGCCAATACATCCGCGGAACAGCTCAAGCATAATTCGGTCGTGTACAATTTCAGTAAACGGCACAACCATTTCTTCGGGATAATCCACGCTGTCCATATCCTCGATAATGCGTTTTTTAACCGTTTTCGGTACAAAATCATATTTCGGTGTATATTTATTTATCGTGCCATCTTCATTGTACGATACGTCATAAAACGACGGAATATAAATTCCTTCAATTCCTGAAATTTGCTTTAAAAATTCAAAACGGGAAAGTCCGTCATCCTTCCATTTGCTGTACACATCAAGAACTTCGTTCCATATTTCTTCGCCTTCGCCTATAAGAAAG
>JAZRHB010000005.1:0-7177 GCA_045644605.1 Clostridia bacterium | reverse complement strand
ACCGCATATTTTATAACCTGCTCAACATTTAAAATCGGCGCAACGGGCAGCGGTGGTCCATAGGCAAATCCCCATTCATACGTCATAATAATTACATAATCGCATATTTCGCCGTGTGCTGCGTAATCGTGCGCCTCGTACAAAAGCCCCTGCTGATCAGCGGAAACCTTCGGCGCAAGCGAGCTTGTAAGGATATATCCAAGCGGCTGGAACCGCTCTTTGACAGACCTGAGGAAGTTGTTGTAATCCTCGCGGTTTTCGGGATAGACATATTCAAAATCCACGTTAAGTGCAGTAAATCCCTTGTCTTCCATTGTGTTTATAATGTTTTCAATAAGGTCCGAAACTGCCAAGCTGTTTGCAAAAAGATTCTGAAGCCTGTCACTTGAAAATCCACCGCCGGGTTCAATATTTGTAACAACCATCATCGGCGTAACGTCCGTTCCCTCAACGCGACTTAAAATCTCATCGTCATTAATATCAACAAGCGTGCCGTCTTCGTTTACCGAATAGCTGAACACACTTAAATATGTCAGAAACGGCAAAGTAGCCTGCGCTACCTGATCGGCAATAGACGGATATGCAAATCCGTTTATGTCAAGGCTGCCGCGGATTTCTCTGCCCAGCGGCACCGTAATCTGCTGACCGATTGCAAGCTGTGCATTCTCATTAAGTCTTGGATTTGCTTCCAGAATCCGCCTTACCGTAGTGCCGTATTCGCGTGCGATTGTATACAGGGAATCGCCCTGTTTTACGGTGTACCTAATTGTATCTGTTGCCACCACAACCGCAAGCCCTACCGGCAGATAGGCATATGCCGCAAGTCCGTTATCGGCTATAAGTCCCGATAAAGAAACCCCGTATTCCTGTGCTATAGAATACGGAGTGTCGCCATCTTTTACAATATGTATTACCAAAACCATCATCCTCCATATAAAATAGTTTCAGTAATATTATATGCGCATCTTAATTTTTCGGTTACAGCCAGTAAGCGTTTTTGCCGCCGGTATGCGCATGGCAAATTGCAATGGCAAGCGCATCGGCAGTATCATCGGGTTTTGGCACTTTATCAAGTCCAAGCAAGGCTTTTGTCATCTGCTGTACCTGCTGCTTATCCGCCCTGCCGTATCCCGTAACTGCCTGTTTTACCTGAAGTGGCGTATATTCGTAAATTTCAAGGCCTTCATTTGCCGCACCCAGCATAAGCACACCTCTTGCCTGAGCAACCATAATGGCGGTTTTGGTGTTGCTGTTGAAAAACAACTCCTCTATTGCCATACATTCGGGTTTGTGTGTGTATATGATGTTGCGAAGCTCGCTGTATATAATCTGCAGTCTTTCAACCGCCGGAAGACCCGCTTTTGTCTGTATACTGCCGTAATCTATAACACGAAACCGGCTGCCTATCTGCTCAATAACACCGTATCCAACAATGGCATATCCCGGGTCAATTCCAAGAATTTTCATAACCTTTCCTCCGAAATGCATAAATATTCATAAATAACTAATAATATGAATAAATATTTTTAGTAAAAAAACATATTGTCAAATGAAGAAATATTTAGTATACTATGAGTATAACAAATTAAGGGAGGAATTTCAAGTGGCAAAAGAAAAAGTAGTATTAGCATATTCGGGTGGACTTGACACCTCGATTATCATATCCTGGCTTATCGAAAATTACGATTATGAAGTAATCGCAGTTTGTGGTGATGTTGGTCAGGGAAAGGAAACTGACGGTCTTGAAGAAAGAGCAAAAGCATCGGGCGCATCAAAATGCTATATTGCCGACCTTCGTGAAGACTACGTTAAAAATTACATATTCCCAACACTTAAAGCGGGCGCTGTTTATGAAGGTAAATACCTTCTCGGAACAAGCCATGCCCGTCCTATAATTGCAGAAAAGCTTGTTGAAATTGCAAAAGCAGAAGGTGCAACAGCTATCTGCCACGGTGCAACAGGTAAAGGTAACGACCAGGTACGTTTTGAGCTTACAATAAAAGCTCTTGCTCCTGAAATGAAAATTATTGCTCCGTGGAGAATATGGGATATTAAATCCCGTGAAGACGCAGTTGATTATGCGGAAGCACACAACATTCCGATTCCTGTAACCAAAAAAGACCTTTATTCAAGAGACCGTAACATCTGGCACATCAGCCACGAAGGTATGGACCTTGAAGATCCGGCAAACGAACCGCAGCTTGACAACCTTCTCAAACTTACAGTTCCGCCGGAAAAAGCTCCTGACACACCGACATATGTTACAATCGGTTTTGAAAAGGGTGAACCTGTAAGCGTTGACGGCGTTAAAATGTCTCCGCTTAAACTTGTTGAAAAACTCAACGAAATCGGCGGCGCAAACGGTATCGGTATTACAGACATCTGTGAAGACCGTCTTGTTGGTATGAAATCCAGAGGCGTTTATGAAACACCGGGCGGCACAATCCTTTACGCAGCTATTCAAGACCTTGAATACCTCTGCCTCGACAGAGATACTCAGGCGTTCAAACGTCAGGCGTCTATCAGATTTGCTGAACTTGTTTACGACGGAAAATGGTTTACACCGCTTCGTGAATCCCTTTCAGCAATGGTTGACGAAATGACAAAAACCTGCACAGGTGAAGTAAGACTTAAACTTTATAAAGGAAGCATTTCAAGTGCGGGAACAAAATCTCCGTATTCGCTTTATAACGAAGATATTGCAAGCTTCGGCGACAGTAAAGAGCTTTATTCACATAAAGATTCCGAAGGCTTTATCAACCTTTACGGTCTGCCGCTTAAAGTCCGCGCTATGATGCAGGAAAAAAACAGTAAAAAATAATCGGAGGGTTACAAAATGAAAGCAATTATAATTGCCGCAGGTTACGCAACAAGACTTTATCCGCTTACAATTGATAAGCCGAAAGCACTGCTTCCAATCTGCGAAAAACCAATCCTCAATTATATAGTTGAAGAAATTGAAACAATTTCGGATATTGACGAACTTACGGTTGTAAGCAACCATAAATTCTATCCTAATTTTGTAGAGTGGAAAGATTCCTATAAATCACGTCTTAAAATAAATGTTCTCAATGATAACACAACGGATGACAGTAATAAACTTGGTGCTGTTGGCGATATTCAGTTTGTTATCGAGCAGATGAAAATTGATGATGACGTGCTTATTATGGCTGGCGATAACATATTCACATTCAAACTTGTGGATTACTACAACGAATATAAAACTAAAAATGCGGATATGATTTTAACCAAGGAAATCAATAACGTGGAAGATTTGAAACGTATGGCAAACGTAACTCTTGACGAAACCGGCAGAGTTATTGATTTGGTTGAAAAACCGCCTGTACCCAAATCAAATATTGCAGCATATGCCGCATATATTTATAAAAAAGAAACTGTGCCGCTTGTAAAACAATATCTTGACGAGGGTAACAACCCCGACGCACCGGGATTTTTCCCTGCATGGCTTCATAAGGTAAAACCGGTTTATGCATACACCTTTGAAGGTGATTGCTACGACATAGGCACACCACAGTCGTATGCGGAGGTTAATGAGATTTTTAAAACAAAATAAGAAAAAATGCCGCTGTTTAGCGGCATTTTTATTGAAATAATATAACGGGGGAATAAAATGAAAAAAGGATTTTTATACATACTTCTTACGGCAATTGTTTTTACAACACTTGAACCGGTAAGTAAATTGATTTCCGCACAGGTTGAGCCCGTCGCAATGACGTTTATACGTTTCTTTATCGGCGGAGCAATATTACTTCCGTTTTCGATAGCAAGCATAAAAAAGAAAAACATCAAGCTGACGGGAAAAGATATTTCCGTAATGGTGCTTCTCGGCGTGCTTTGCATATGCGTAAGTATGGTGCTTTTGCAGTATGCTGTGTTAATTGCTGCATCACCTGCAATAATTGCAATTATTTTTTCGGCAAACTCGGTATTCACCATCATCCTTGCGGCATTCATATTAAAAGATAAAATCACACCCAAAAAGGTGCTGGCTGTTTTGCTGTGTCTCGCAGGTGTAATTGTGTGTGCGGATGTAAAATCCGGCACAAACGTACTTTCAGTTGTGCTTGCGGTGCTTTCGGCACTGTCGTTCAGTCTTTATACAATTTTAAGTAAAAAATATCTTACAAAAGTAACCGGTATAATACAAACGGGAATTTCGTTTTTCGGCGGAAGTATTGTTCTTCTTGTTGCGCTTGTTGTGATGGGCACAAACATCCTGCCTATGATAACGGCGCAAACAATTCCGTATCTGCTGTATCTTGGTATTGCCGTAACGGGAATAGGCTACTGGTCGTATTTCCGTGCGCTTGATACAACCTCCGCAACGGAAGCGTCAATGGTGTTTTTCATAAAACCGATTTTGACACCTTTTGTTGCACTTATAATAACCGGTACACCGCTGACGGTACGTACATTTATAGCTTTGGCGTTGGTGGTAGACGGTTCACTATTGGTAGCAATAAAAAAGAAGGTGTAGGGCAGATGCCTTTAGCGCAGAACGTTCAATGGCAGTTATCTTAAATTAAGTAAAACAAAAATTAAAATAGTTTGAATATTGTTGAAATCCGCGGAATTGTCCGCGGATTTCTTTTTTATTGGTGCCATTGAACTACGGACGCTACTCACCGCTCGGCGTACCTGTGTACGCCGTCGGGCAAGGTGTAATGCGAAGAAGTCGCATTACACCTCGTTTCGCCCGCTCTGCATCTAAATTCACCAGCCCTTGGTAGCCCCGTCCGTTATTGTATCCTTTCCAGTGGTTTCATTGCAGGGTTGTCAATCGGATTCCCCTCAATATCAAATCTTGACCCGTGGCACGGACAATCCCAGCTTTTTTCGTCGGGGTTCCATTCAAGCTGACATCCTAAATGCGTACATTTAGTTGATACAATATATGCTTTCCCCTTTTCGTCTTTATAAACGCCAACCTTATGACCATCCGCATCAACAACGCCGCCGTGTGAATTCGGAAGATTATCAATAGTGGTTTTCGGGATGAAAAAAGCACTTTTTGTAAGCCCTTTTACTGACTGCGTGGCATCGGTTAAGAAATGCTCTGCAGATGCCGGAACGTTAAACCTTGATGGTGAATACAATTTTTCGTATTCACTGCCGCGTTTTGTAATAAGGTCGCAAATTAGCGTTGCACCAACCATTGCGCCTGTCATACCCCACTTATTAAATCCTGTTATAACATACATATCAGGGGTGGATGGGGCGTATAGTCCGGCATATAAACACTCGTCAATGGGCACGCAGTCCTGTGCCGACCAGCGAGCAGCTATAGTGCAATCGGGGTAAAAGCGCTTTGCCGCCGCTTCAAGTCCGGCATATTGTCCGCCCTCTTTATTTTCGCCGGTGCGGTGCTCGCCACCGCCGATAATAAGCCAGTCGCCGCTGTTTCTGAAAGAATATCCGCCGTCCGCACCGTAATACATACCGCCAAGGTTTCCCGCACTGGATGCTGCAACGGCATACGCACGGGACTGATGCATACGCGCAAAATAATACCCCGGTACGTTTATAAATGGATAGTGCGTTGCAACTACAATATGCTTTGCTTTTATGTTGCCGCGGTTTGTGATAACAGCATTTTCGCGCACCTCGAGAGCGGTAGTGTTTTCGTAAATTTTAAGATTTTCTGTTAAGTTACTTAAGAACTTAAGCGGATGAAACTGCGCCTGATTTTCAAACTCAAGCGCATTTTTTGTCTCAAACGGTAAGCTTGTATGTGTTGTCATTCTGCAGTAAATACCAAGCTTTTTTGCCGCCTCGTATTCGTTTTCAATAATTTTGCCGTCTGAAACGGCATATAAATACGACGGCAAAATTTCAAAATCACAGTTTATGTTTAAATCACGGATAATTTCTTTGTATCGGCAAATTGCCTCTTCGTGAGATTTGGCATAAAGAGCTGCTGCATCAACTCCGAAATGTTTAATCAGCCTGCCGTAACAAACCCCGTGCTGCGACGTTATTTTTGCAGTGGTATTTTTTGTTTGTCCGCCGCAAATACGGTCTTTTTCAATAATAACTGTATCAATTCCCCGACTGCATAACAGGTGGGCGCACAAAATCCCTGCAATTCCGCCGCCGATAACTACAGCATCGGTTGAAATATCACCCGAAAGAGTGAAAAATTCTTTTATTTGTATGTCTTTTGTCCATATGGAATTCATCCTTTTCACCTCATATGAAAGTATTTGTAAAAATGTAAAATATATAAGTAGATATTGAAAAGTTGTGCAAACGGGTGTATAATGTATGTAATATAATAAAAGGTGGAAGAAAATATGTTTGATGCACTTGGGATAATTTCATTTTTAATAATAATCGTATGTGTTGCTATGCTTATTTCATCAATCTTTTCAAGAAGAGTAAACAGAAAGCTCTGGATTATGATTGTGTTAGGAGCACTTGTGGTGTTTTTTGCATCATACGGAATTGATACGGCAATAGAAAAAAACGCAAAACCTCCGAAAATAGATTTTACGGGAATAACACCTGACCCGACCCCAACGCCGACTCCTACGCCGACACCGGAACCGACTCCCGAACCTGAGGAGGAAGAACCCACTGACGGGGAAGAAGATTCCGAAGAAGTGACAAACGAAGATGAAGAATAATATATTTGGATTTTTTAAAATCGGCGGAATAAACGACGGCGAGCGGCTTGCGGCAAAATATCTTAAAAAACAGGGATATAAAATACTTTTGCAGAACTACAAAGAAAAAATGGGCGAAATTGATATTATTGCAATGGATGGCGAGGTGCTTGTTTTTGCTGAAGTAAAGCAAAGGGCGTCGGATGATTTTGGCGCGCCGAGAGAGTTTGTGACAAAAGAAAAACAGCGGAAAATAAAAAACACCGCACAACTTTATATGATGAAAACAAAACATTTGGGTAACGTGCGGTTTGATGTGGTGGAAGTTCTGGGTAAGGACATAACGCACATCAAAAATGCATTTTAAAATAAACTATTGCAAATCACCATCGTAGGGTACGACCTGCGTGTCGTACCGCAAACGGAATGCCACACAGGGCATTCCCTACAAAGGGATTACAGGCAGGGAATATAAGGAGAATTTATGATACATATTTATACCGGTGACGGAAAAGGGAAAACCACCGCCGCCTGCGGACTTGCTCTTCGCG
>JAZRHB010000004.1:0-5203 GCA_045644605.1 Clostridia bacterium | reverse complement strand
ACATCAATCAAATCCTGTTTGCAGGAAACAAATGAACAGGCAATATAATCCACATCATTCTGCACACCGAACAAAATATCCTGTTTATCCTGTTCGGACAGATATTTCTGTTTCATTACCTTACCGGGGAAACTCATACTTTTTCTGTCGGAAAGCTCGTCTCCGCAAAGTACTTTGCAGTTTATATTGTTTCCTTCAATATTTTCAACTTCAAACGACAACAGTCCATTATTAAGCAGAATTGTATCCCCTGCCGAAAGCTCCTTCGTAAGTCCGGAATAGCTAACTGACACCATATGTTCGTTCCCTGTTATTTCTTCCGTGGTAAAAATAAACTTATCTCCGTCGGAAAGCATTATTTTTCCGTTTTCAAAAGTTTTAATCCTGTATTCCGGTCCTTTGGTATCAAGCATAATTGCAACCGGCAGGTCAAGCTCCTCTCTTACCTCTTTTACTATATCTATTTTACGCTTGTGGTCAGCGTGTGTATTATGAGAAAAATTAAGTCTTGCAACATTCATTCCTGCTTTACACAAAGCTGATATAACTTCTTTGGTTTCGCTTGCCGGTCCGAGAGTGCAGACTATTTTTGTTTTACGCATATTCTTCCTCCTCTTAATTATGTATTATTATAATTATACCACCTTTTCCTTTATTTATCAAAAAAAATGTGATGCCTGTATAAGCATCACATTTTCATATTTGTTTATTTCTTTGTCGGTGCTGGGTCATCTTCAAAGCGTTTTTCCTTGAAAAGTATAGATATTGACCAAAGTCCGGCAAGTCCAACAACAGCAAAAATAATTCTGCTGATTATGGAAAGCTGTCCGCCGAATAACCAGCCGACTGCGTCAAAACCGAATATACCTATACTTCCCCAGTTTAAAGCACCTATGATTACAAGTGCAAGTGCCAAATTATCCATAAACATTTTCCTCCGTATATACGGGAATCCGTATAGAAAATTTCCGAGGTTTTATTCCTCTTGCTTATTATTTTCAGCACTTACAAAAAATATACATAAAAAAGAAAAACCCCGCGATGCCGTAGATTAGGCTACTCAAACCTGCCCTAAAGCAGGTGGGTATTTCCCGTTTGCATTATAAGTCCCCTGGCACGCCAAAAGGCGCGGGGGCATTTACGCCGCAACCGGAGAGTCAATTCCCGTATTTCGAGTGTTGGTTTAAGTACACCGTTACTACTAACATTGCAGGGATGTTTATTTGCTTTTATTTTACCACAGTTTTTAAAGAATTACAACAGGAAATATCAGTCTTCTTCAAATTCAAAAACATCTTTATTGTTTTCTTTGAAAATTTCATATACCGCTTCAACAATATCTTCGTCGGTTACTGTAAGAAGTGAATCTTCATCTTCTGTTTCGCCTTCTTCAAGAAGCATAATCACAACACCTGCATCTTCGTCTTCAACAGGAATCATAACAACATAAAGATTTCCTTCGTATTCTACATTATCAAGAAACTCAAACTCAACGTCGTTTCCGTCTTCATCTGTAAGAACTATTATAGTATCCTCTTCTTCGATATTATTCATATCTTTTTCTTCATTAATCATTGTAATTTTCTCCTTATTTTTAATTTTTATCCAGATAAGCCTGCAGTAAAATAACCGCCGATATTGTATCGACAACATTTTTTCTCTTTTTACTGCCGGACATAGATACATCATTTAAAATGCGGTGTGCACTTACTGTTGAAAGGCGTTCGTCAATAAATTCATACGGAATATTTGTAATTGCCTTCATTTTTTCGGCAAATTCACGTACAAGTGCCGCCGTTTCGCCTTCGCTTCCGTCCATATTAAGAGGCAGACCATAGAGCACTTTTTCCGCTTTTTCGGACGTTATTATTTCCGCTGCCTTTTCAAGCTGAATACGAAAGTTCTTTTCGTGTATGGTACCTATCGGTGAAGCAAGCATTCCGAGCGCATCGCTTTTTGCCATACCTATTCTTGCTTTGCCGTAATCAATGGAGACTATTTTCATTTTTGCCCTCCATAAGGTCTATCGCAATCCGTGCATTTGCTTCCGCTTTTTCCCTGAATTCCTGCACTTTTCCCGCAAGCTCTTCTTTTATTTTTTCTTTGTTTTCCATACACTCGTCAATCATTGCCTTATAATCTCCAGCTTCAAGTGCGCGCGGGTCAATATAATACGGCTGACCAAGATATTTCTGGAAACTACTTACTTTCGGGTCGTATGCAATTCCTATGCACGGAACTGCCTGCATTGTTGCATATATAAGCATATGAAGTCTTACGGAAATTACCATTTCACTTTTTGCAACAAGTCCAAGCATTGTTGCAAGGTCAAGACGCCTGCTTATAAACACGCCTTTTTTCTTCATTGACATTACTATGTTTCTGCCTATTGATGCATCGTAAGGATACTGCATCGGGATAAAAAGCGGTGTAACATTATATTTTTCAGCAATATAGTCTGCCATTTTTGCACAAAGCTCGGTGAAATTTTCGGGTGCGTTTTTCCATTTGCGTACGGATATACAGGCATAGGGCTTTCCATCTTCTATACCGGCATTTTTAAGTATTTCATCTGCGGCAAATTCATTTACTTCCTTTATTGCAAACGCAGGGTCGGCAGTAACAAGAATTCTCGGAACACCAACTCCCATATTTTTAAGTTCAACCAGCGAATCATCTTCACGCAGGGTAATAAGGTCAACACTGTTGAGTACTTTTGCCGCACGGCGTCTGTTTGCCTTTTTAAATACAGGACCTATTCCGTTGGCATAAAGCATAACCCTGCATCCGGCCTTTTTTGCAAATTTTGTAATAATAAGATAGTACAAAAGTGATTTTGTGCTTGTTCCGTCCTGAATAAGACTTCCTCCGCCAAGAATGAACAGTCTGCTCATTTTTATTGTTTTTATAACCTTGAAAATGTTATATCTGTTAGTTGATTCCACTTTATAATGGCGTTTTGTTTCTCTTGGATTAGAAGACAATACGTTTATTGAAATATCCGGTCTTTCCTTGCGGAGAGATTTTACCATTGCCTGCAAAAGCGCATCATCACCGCTGTTGCGGAATCCGTAATATCCCAGAATTGATATGTCACATTTCGACTTTTCAATTCCCATTTTATAAAGCCGCAGGTTATCTTCCGTCATTTTTTCAAGCGAATATCCCGCAAGAACGGTTCTTCTTCCGTATTCGCCAAGCTTTGCAGTTTCTTCCTCATCCATAGAAAGAACCTTAATAATATCCTCTTCAAATATCATATTATTGATTTCAAGCTGACCCCTGCAGGTAAAGTTTGTTTCAACGCAAACGTCATATTTGGATTCATCAAAAACACCGATATATCCTTCCGCACCTGCCACAATTACAGGTTTTTTCATTGCCATGGATTCAAGAATAGCCCTGCCGACACCTATACATAAATCTGCTGTGGAAAGATAAGCATTTACATTTGTTACACCACCTGTAAGCACAATTGCTCTTCTTTGCAGTTTGTTATTGATTTCGGCTGCTCTTTTGCTTATTTCACGGAATGAATCCCCCTCTCCTATTACGAGAAGTTCAAGTCCGGGTATTTTTTCATTAAGGCTTTCAAAAATATCAAGTATTCTGAAAAGCGGTAAACACACATCTTCATTAAGACGGCTTGTATAAACAATACGTTTTGATTCCGGATTAAATCCAAGCTCAGATGCAACGTCGCCATAGTTGTTGGTCATAGAAAACTTATCGGTATCAACGCCGTTTACACTTACTATTATATCGTGCTTATCAACCTTATAATTTTTAAGAAGATATCTTTTTATATCCTCACTTACTGCAAGGGTTGCGTCACCCCAGTCGGTAAGAAGTTTTGTTCCCATACCGGTAACATATGTACCGTGTGCGGAGGTAACAAAACAAAATTTATTGGTACGTCTTATAAGCGAGCAGATAAACGCCGGAATTCTTGCATGGGCATGCACAATATCCGGATTTTCAAGGGCAATTGCCTGTTTAAGAATTTTATATGATTCTTTCATACACGCAAAATCACGCTTGTTAAGCGGTGCGTCATACACTTTAATGCCGACAGCCTCAAGCTCGGTTGCATAAACGCCCCTTTTGGCAACAACGGTTATTTTATGTCCTTCCTTTGCAAGCTGTTTCGCAAGCTCTGTTACGTGGGTTTCTGCGCCGCCGATGTCAAGACTCATAAGAGTCATCAGTATTTTCATTCGTTTTCTCCTTAAATTTTATTTTAAAAGAGTCTATATTTATTATACCAATACCTTACATATATTTCAAGTATTTTGCAAAAATTATTATATGTAAAAAATCTATTGACAAAACAATATAAATGAGGTATAATAATTGGGTGCAGTTTGTACTTTTGGAAAATATTATATATTTACTTTTAAGCAGGAGGTGTTTGTAGATGCTCAGAACATACCAACCCAAAAAAAGACAGAGAAAAAAAGAACACGGTTTCAGAAAAAGAATGTCAACAGCTAACGGCAGAAAGGTTTTAGCACGCAGAAGATTAAAAGGCAGAAAAACCTTATCAGCATAAGTACAACTTATGTTTATACTAAAGCGGGACAATCCCGCTTTTTTGTGTAATAATGAAAAATACTGTTACAATTAATAAGAATACGCTATTTCGAAAAATATATTCAAAAGGTACAAGCTATGTCAATAAATGCCTTGCAGTTTACGTTCTTCCGTCAAGAGACGGGGTAAGCCGGCTGGGTATTACCGTAAGTAAGAAGCTTGGCTGCGCTGTTATAAGAAACCGCGCCAGACGTCTTATCCGCGAAAGTTACCGGATTAATGAGGAAAATATTGCAGACGGATACAACATTGTTGTTGTTGCCCGTAAAATGGTTGTCGGAACCGATTTCCATCACGTTAATTCAGCTCTTATTCATTTGCTTAAAAAACATTCTGTATGGATGGACGGAAATGAATAAGTTTTTTATACGTCTGATAACTTTCTATCAGAAACATATTTCTCCAAATAAACGCTCGTGTTGCCGCTTTTTTCCGACATGCTCGCAATACGCACTTGAAGCGTTTACGAAATACCGTTTTTTTAAAGCACTTCGTTTAAGTGTTTTAAGAATTCTTCGGTGCAATCCATGGGGCAAAAGCGGGTACGACCCACTGCCCTGATTTACGAAAGGTGAAGTTTTATGGGAATTTTTTCATTTATAAGTGTACC
>JAZRHB010000003.1:0-7752 GCA_045644605.1 Clostridia bacterium | reverse complement strand
ATTCGATATTGACGCAAATGGTATCGTAAACGTATCTGCAAAAGATATGGGAACAGGCGCTGAACAGAAAATCACAATTACAGCAAGCACTAACCTTAGCGATGATGAAATTGACAAAGCTGTAAAAGAAGCTGAACAGTATGCTGAAGAAGATAAAAAACGTAAAGAAGAAATTGACGTAAGAAACAATGCCGATTCTCTCGTATACCAGACAGAAAAAGTTCTTAAAGAAAATGGCGAAGGACTTCCGGCAGAAGATAAAGCGGCAATCGAAGCAGAAGTTGCAGAAGTTAAAAAAGCTCTTGAAGGAACAGATACAGAAGCAATAAAAGCTGCAACAGAAAAATTAACACAGAAATTCCACGAGCTTTCTGCAAAAATGTATCAGCAGCAGGCTCCGCAGGGTGCACCGGGTGCGGATAGCGCAGAAGGCGCAGCTCCGGACGGCGATGCTCAGGACGCAGATTTCAAAGAAATATAAGTTAAATGGGAATACTAAAGCATTTTCGTGCTTTAGTATTTCCTATGTCTAAACATTTGTTTTTGGTGGGGGAATAAACTTGAAACGAGATTATTATGAATCGCTTGGTGTCAGCAAAACGGCATCGGCTGATGAAATAAAAAAAGCATACAGAAAACTGGCAAAACAGTACCATCCCGACTTAAATCCCAATAATAAAGAGGCCGAAGAAAAGTTTAAAGAAGTAAGCGAAGCTTATGAAGTATTAAGCGATGATACAAAACACCGTAACTATGACCAGTTCGGTCACGAAGGCGTAAACGGTGCGGGCGGCTTCGGTGGCACAGGTGGATTTGGCGGAATGGGCGGTTTCGGCGGATTTGAAGACCTTGGCGATATTTTCGGCAGCTTTTTTGGCGGTGGCGGCGGCAGACGTCGCAGCGCAAATGCACCGCAACGAGGCAGAGATATCGAGGTGGATGAGGTTATTTCATTTGAAGAAGCGGCTTTCGGCGTGGAAAAGGAAATTACCTATTCAAGAGTTGAAGACTGTCCCGACTGTAAAGGAAGCGGGGCAAAACCGGGCACAAGTCCCGAAACCTGTAGTGCCTGCGGCGGTAGCGGTCAGGTACGCAGAGTTCAGTCCACACCGTTCGGTCAGTTCCAGACTAACAGCCCGTGTAACGTATGTAACGGCAGCGGTAAGGTAATCAAAAGTCCGTGCTCAAAATGTGACGGTAAAGGTAAAGTAAGAAGAAAAATTACTAAAAAAGTTAATATTCCCGCAGGTATAAATGAAGGACAGACAATCCCGGTTGAAGGCGCAGGAAGTGCAGGCTTCCGCGGCGGTGCAAACGGCGATTTATATGTAAATGTACACATCCGTCCGCATCAGCTGTTTGAAAGAAGAGGAACATCCGTACTTTGCAGTATTCCGATAACCTTTGTTCAGGCGGCGCTTGGTGCAAAGGTAGTTGTTCCCACACTTCACGGCAAGGTTGAAATGACCGTTCCCGAAGGAACGCAGCCGAATACAACATTTACACTTAAAGGCAAAGGTATTCCGGAGCTCTACAGTAAACGTATGGGCGACCAGTATGTAACGGTTGTTGTTGAAGTGCCGAAAAACCTTTCGAACGAGCAAAAAGAAATTCTTGAAAAGTTTGCTGAAACAACAGATGATAAACAATACAATAAAAAGAAAAAATTCGGCGATGTAATCAAGGGATTTATGGGCGGTGACAAATAATGAACTGGACAGAAATTACAATTACAACACTTCCCGAAGCGGTTGATGCAGTATGCGGAATATTGTACGAAACCGGTGTCGGCGGTGTGAATATTGAAGATTCAAGCCTTCTTGATGAAGCAAACAGATATACAGACCGTTGGGACGTTCTTGACGACGATGTTCGTGAAAAATATATAATGGATAACGCCATAGTAAAAGCATATTATTCACCCGATGTAAACATCGAGGAAGTGCTTATGGCAATATCTGAAGGCGTAAAGCGTGCAAAGGACGTAGTTGATTTCGGAGAATTTTCCGTATCTGCCAACGTGGTAAATGAAGAAGACTGGGAAAACAGCTGGAAAAAATACTATAAACCGGTTAAAGTAGGTAAAAGGATTATCATAAAACCGCTCTGGGAAGAAATAGATAACGTACGAGATGTTGTTATCGAGCTTGACCCCGGAATGGCGTTTGGTACAGGCACACACGAAACTACAAGAATGTGCCTTGAACTTCTTGAACAGAACATAAAGAAGTCGGATGACGTACTTGATATCGGTACAGGTAGCGGTATTCTTTCAATCGGTGCGGTAAAACTCGGCTGCAACAAAATAACAGCGGTTGATATTGACCCCGTTGCAGTTAAGGTTGCAAAGGAAAACGCGCAGATAAACGGCGTTGAAGATAAAATAAATATTTTTTGCGGCGATTTGACGAAAGATGTAACCGGCACATATGATATTGTGGTTGCGAATATAATTGCAGATGCAATTGTAAAGCTTTCGGGTACAGCGGCGCAGTTTCTTAAAGACGGTGGTCTTTACATCACATCAGGTATCATAAACACTCGCCTTGACGATGTAAAAGCGGCACTTTCCGACAACGGATTTAACATTCTTGAAATAAAAACAGAGGGCGACTGGGTTGCGATAGTTTGTAATAAGGGGTAACTTATGAGAAGATTTTTTGCGGATATAACCGGAAACGAAGTTTTAATATCGGGTGATGAGGCGCATCATATAATAGATGTACTTCGTCTTAAACCCGGCGAAAAAATTGCCGTGTGCGATGGATGCGGCAACGACTGTGTATGCGAAATTTCAGAAATTTCCGGCAAAACTGTATCTGCAAAAATCCTTGAAAAGTTTGCCTCTACTGCAGAAGCAGGCGTAAAAGTAACGCTTTATCAGGGACTTCCCAAATCCGATAAAATGGAGCTTATAATTCAAAAAGCCGTTGAACTCGGTATATTCGAAATTGTACCCGTTGAAACCAAACGGTGCGTATCTAAAATAGAGCCTAAAAAAGCGGATGCAAAAACAGACCGCTGGAACAAAATTTCAATGTCGGCGGCAAAACAATCGGGTAGGGGAATAATCCCGCAGGTTAAAAAACCTGTCAGTTTTGCAGAGGCGGTGGAAATGATGAAATCGCACGATTTTTCATTCGCGGCATACGAAGAAGAAACCGAGAATACAATTAAAAGTGAACTTAAAAACCACAAAGATGCAAAAACAATTGGATTCTTTATCGGTCCCGAGGGAGGAATAGCGCCTGAGGAAATAGAAAAAATAAGAGAGACGGGATTCCCTACAGTAACACTCGGCGAGCGTATTCTTCGTACGGAAACCGCACCTCTTGCAGTTCTTTCAATGATAATGTATGAATTTGAATAATTTGTCCCGGTAGTCTAATGGATAAAACGACAGATTCCGGTTCTGTTGATGCGGGTTCGACTCCTGTCCGGGACACCAAGAAAAGCAGGCATCCGATAGGGTGCCTGTTTTTATTTAAGTTAAAGGGCAGGAGTCGAACCAGAAATGGGAGCGAGGCATAAGCCGAGCGACAGAGGAAGGCTCCAGTGGAGCATTGCGACATTTCGGGAGGCGAAGCGAGATAAACTCCTGTCCGGGACACCACGTCGGAGCAAGCTATGCTTGCTCTGATTTTTTTATTCTCAAATTAAAATAAATGTATTGAAAAAAGTCGAATAATGTGTTACAATTATCTATTAGAATATAATGCAATAATTATAAATATATATAATACAAGCCTTTGCGGAAGGAGGATACACTTATGCCATCAGTAAATTCAGTTCTTGTTCTAAATACAGATACAGAGGATATGTTTTTAGAAGTAGTTGATATTACAAGTGATGATATACCGGAAATGCTTAACGGTGAAAGCGGATTTCATATATATCACGTTAGAATGCTTACCGAACTTATGCTTCGTGAACTTAATAACCTGACCGATAAATACTCATTATCGGAAGATGACATAAAGTATATGTCAATAGCATCCTCTCTTCATGACATAGGTAAAAGTAAAATTCCTGCAAGTATACTCAATTTCCCGGGTAAACTTTCTCCGGTAGAGTATGATATAGTCAAAAAACATACTGTTTTAGGCTGTGAAATGATAGAAAAAATAACGTCTGGTATTGATGAAAGAATTATAAAACACGCAAAAGATATTGCAAAATATCATCATGAGAGAATAGACGGAACAGGATATCCTGAAGCATTGAAAGGTGAGAATATCCCTATTTCTGCACGTGTCGTTGCTATAGCTGACTCATTTGATGCGCTTACAAGTTCCAGAAGCTATAAAGATGCTTTTTCGCAGGACGTAGCTATAGAAATGATTGCCAACGGTATGAGTGGTGTGTTTGATGATGTTCTTGTTGAATGCCTTTTGAATGTTGTTAATAATAACGACCTTCTTGAGATAAGGGACCAGTTGTCCAATACCAACCGTGTTGTTGTAGACCCGAACACTCTTACGCCAAAACGAATTTTGCTTGCAGGCAATACGGGATATATAACCGAGAAATTCATTGAAGAAGCTTTTGAAAATAATAATATACTTATTGCAGGCCCTACACACCTTAAATCCGGTAGAAAAATCAAGGTGTATAACGGTAAACGTATTCCATACGAAAAGATATTTGAAACATATGATTTTGATGTTGTAATATTCTTTGCAAGAGAGCTTACATATCGCACCAAAACCGAACCCGACACGGAAAAACTCAGGGAGATACTTGGTCTTACCGAAAAATATCAGAAAGATGCGAAAGTAATATATTTCTCATCTCTTGACGGAGCATATTCAAATAAAAAGGACATAAGTGTTATTACCCTTTCAAAAGAAAACCTGTGCGAGTTTTATACAAAGCATTATGAACTTGATATAAAAATTGTCAGAATTCCGCATCTGTACAGCGGAACACTTGAAGATGACTTTTTACATAACATTTTCACACAGATGGAAACAGGAACTGTAAAATTAAAGGAAATAGAAGGGTCAAGAGCGTTTTTCCTTTCCATGCATGATATGTCGCTTCTTGTATCGCGTTTTCTTGAAAACTGGCAGGAAGGAATAGGCACGCTTAACGTAAGCGACGAATTTGACATCAACTTTGGCGACATAATGCGCCATATGTCTGCCTATCATTCCGGTCTTAAAGTTAATTATACCGGAGAAGACGAGGGTGGCGTGCTTGATATAAAAAATACGGCGCTCCGTAACGAATATGGTTGGTTTTCAAGAATATCCATTATAGACGACCTTGATGAAGAATATGAAAAATATCTTGTTGATAAAAGCCTTAAAGCTACGGATTTAAAAAGCAGACTTAAGAAATGGATAAAAGAGCATACACCCGCCGTAAAGATGATAGAAATAGCCATTATGTTCATTGTAACAGAGCTTCTAAACATCTTAACCGGATCGTCGGTAATGTTTTCAATAGTTGATTTCCGAATGGCATTTATTGTAATAGTTGCAACAATCCATGGACTTAATTCGGGTCTTCTTGCGGCAGGACTGGCGTCTTTGGCGTGGTTTATTGCAAAAATTATTTCCGGTACAGGATGGCTTACTATATTCTATGAACCGACAAACTGGTTTGCGTTTGTTTATTATTTCCTTGTCGGTGCCGTTTCGGGATATGTCCGCCTTACCAAAGATGATAAAATAAAATTTGGTGATGAACAGATTGGTCTTCTGGAAGAAAAGCTTGAATTCACCCGTGACCTTTATCAGGATACATTCAACGAAAAACGTGACCTGAAAAAACAGATTATAGGTTCAAAAGACAGTTTTGGTAAGATATTTGATGTTACAAGAAACTTAGATACAGTAGAACTTCATAAACTGTACCTGAAAATTATGGATACGTTTGAGGAAACGCTTGAAAATAAAAGCCTGAGCGTATATTCGGTAAATGACCAGAGTATGTTTGGCAGACTTGAAGTAGCATCCAGAGATATAATGAGCGAGGTTTCGCGTTCCATATCGCTTGACACGTATAAGCCGGTTCTTGATAAGATAAGAAAAAACGATACATGGAAAAACACAGGTTTTACACCCAATATGCCAATGTATGCAACGGGCGTATGGCGTGGAGAAAAGCTTGAACTTCTTGTTTTCATATGGCATGTAAAACCGGAACAAAACTCGCTTTATTATATGAATCTGTTCAAAATACTGTGCGACCTGGCAGAGCTTTCTCTGCTGCGTGCGCACGACTATAATAAACACGTATTTGCCAGTCATTATATTCAGGGCACACGCATACTGCAACGGGAAGAGTTTGATAGAATTTATGACAATTTCAAAGATATGGCTGAACGAAAAGTTTTCACTTATGAATTTATGGAAATTGATGCAACTGGCCATTCATATGCAGAACTTGACCAGATGCTTGCTGGTAAAATCCGCGCAAACGATATTCTGGGCGAGATTGAAGACGGCAAGTTTGCAATTCTGTTATCACAGGCAACCAAAAACGATTTGAAATATATTTTACCAAGATTTGAAAATCTGAATATAAAAGTAAAAATAAGATAAAAAGGAGGGATATGTATGAATATTTTAGGTGTTATTTTAATTCTCATACATATCCTTTTATGCATTTTTGCGTTTTTGGGAACTCATTTTGGATTTTTAAAAGTTCACAAATATATGTTTTTTGTGGTTTTGTGTCTGCCGTTCTGGGGATTTGCAGCAGTTATGTTTCTGCATTTTGAGGTGCTCTTTAAACGTGACAATACCATAGAAGTAGGAGTACAGAAAATGAAACTTGATTCTGTACTTTATAAAGGCATCGCTGTAGAGGAAAATAAAAATGATGATGCAATTGTACCAATGGAAGAAGCGCTTATTTTAAATTCCCCGAAAGAACGCCGTGAGATAATAATGGGCGTGCTTAACGACAACCCGAAAGAATACATAGAGTTTTTGCAGAAAGCGGGAAATAACGATGACCCTGAGGTTGTTCACTATGCCGTTACGGCAATGGTGGAAATTTCGAAAGAAAACGATGAATTTCTTCAGCATCTTGCTAATGAATATTCCAAAAATCCTGATGATATAAAAGTTCTTACCCGTTACTGCGATTTTCTGTGGAGCGTGCTTGAACAAAACCTTATGTCGGGTCAGGTTGAAATTATGAACAGAAATCTGTATTCACAGCTTATTGCAAAAAAACTTAAGAGTATAGAAAGCCTGGAAGACTATATTAACTATTTTGAAAATGAGTTTGCACTTAAAAACTATACAATAGCAGGCGAAGTACTCTCAAAAGCCGATGAACAGTATGGTGATTTTGAAGAAATCATACTTCTTAAACTGAAATATTATTCGGAACTTAAACAAGCTGATAAAATAAAAGAAGTTATTAAGAATATACAATCCAGAAAAATGTTTGTTTCCAGAAAGGTAAAGGAGGCGATTGCATTTTGGAAGGATTAAAAAAAGTTAAGGCGCTTAAAGAAAGATTTATAAAATTCCGATTTAACGGAATGATTGTTGTTATATTTGTTTTTGCACTTATTGCACTTATTCTGTTTATGGAACGAAGCGGAATAAGCTATAATTATGATAAAGCGGACTTAAGTTTTATGCCGCATGAACGTATTGTAACCAAAGTCGAGGCAAATGCCAACCTGAAAAAGACCACATTGGTATTCTGGGACTCCACTCAACCGGACAGCGCAAATGCAATGGAAGAATTTAGAGTAATTCTTGCCGATATGAAAGTAGGCTATGA
>JAZRHB010000002.1:0-4030 GCA_045644605.1 Clostridia bacterium | reverse complement strand
CCCTCCTCGTGATACGGGTCCTGGCCGATAATAACAATTTTCACATCCTCATACGCCGTATATTTAAGTGCGGAAAATATCTCATCTCTCGGGGGATAAACAGGACCTGCGGCATATTCTTCATCAAGGAAATTCTGCAGTTTTATAAAATATTCTTTTTCAAATTCTTCTTTAAGAACATTGTCCCAGCTGTTACCTATCATAATACACAACCTTATTTGAAAATCAAAATTCCTACAAGCCCCGGCCCTGCGTGTGTACCTATTACGGGACCGACAATAGCAATTTCAGCGTTTGTAACACCAAAACGTTCTTTAAGCTCGCTGCGAACTTTTTCAATAAGCTCGTCGCCTGCGGCACCGTCAAAAATATAAACCTCTTTAGCATCACGAATGCCTGCCTCGTCAATAAGGTCAAACATTCTGGAAAGAGCTTTTTTAGAACCTCTTACCTTATCGGCAACCGTAACAAGACCGCCGTCAATTGAAAGAATGGGTTTTATATTAAGTATATCGCCTACAGTAGCGGCAGTTGCGTTAATTCTTCCGCCTTTTTTGAGGTATTTGAGAGAATCTACAAGGAAATATACTCTTGCGCTGTCGATTATTTTTGTTGCAGTTTCAATAATTTCATCTTTGCTGCATCCGCGTTCTGCCATTTTCGCTGCTTCAACAACGGCCCTTCCGTAAACATAGGAAAGGTATCCGGCAACAATGTTTATATCGGCTTTAATGCCGTCTTCTTCAAGCATCTGCTTAGCAAGATGCGCATTCTGATATGTGCCGCTTGCCTCTTTTGAAATAGTAAAGCAGATGATTGTATCATATCCTTCATCAATAGCGCCTTTAAAACCTTCATAAAAATCAAGCACAGTCATCTGCGATGTTGTAGGAAGTTCATCACAGGTTTTGATGCGCTTGTAAAACTCTGCGGGAGTTATATCTACATAATCACGGACAACTTCTTCGCCAAACAGAATTCGTACGGGGAAAAAGCCTATATTAAGCTCCTTAATAACGTCATATGATATATCGGCAGGAGAGTCTGTGAATATTTTTATTTTCCTCATAATACACCTCAAATAAAATATTTCTTATATGATATAATAATTCTTATTGTTTGTCAAGTTTGCCCTTTTTATCAATTACAGAGGCAATTACAACATAAATTATTCCGCTTGCAAGTGGCTGAATAGCTCCCTGAATGGTAGAAATAAGAGGAGATATGAAATTACCTGCTAAAATAACTTCTGCTATGTAATAACCTACTGTGCATATGATTCCTGCAAAAATAGTTGCAAGAACATTCTGTCTGCATAAAATCTTGTTTCCTTTTGCGGTAAATGTAAGCGCCATAAGAGATTTTATTATTATCGTCGGAATAATATATATCGGCGCAACCATCAAATCAGCAAGACCGGCTCCGATTGCACCGGCTAGCACTGCATATGCCGGAGAAAGAAATGACGCGGCAAGATATATAAAAGTATCACCTATGTGCACATATCCACCGTTTACACCTACAGGCAAATGCGGGAACATTGTTGTAACGCAAATTATGGCTGCAAAAAGCCCTGAAAGTACAAGTTTTTTTATTTTCATATTATGCACTACCCTCTAAAAAATAATCAACTACAATTATATAACAAAAACACCTCAAAATCAAGCAAAATAATACATAAAAATTTGACATTTGCCAAATATATGATATAATAAAAGGTACTGCTTAATATATAATAGGGGGGATTGTAATGTTGGCGGAACTTAAGAAAATATTTAAGTCCATGGACAAAGTGCTTCTTACATCAGTTTTGCTTTTGGCGCTTATCGGATTTGTAATGATATACAGCGCAACAATTTCATACGGGAACCCTCTTAAATTTACAATTGTGCAGTTTGCCGCATTTACAATAGGTTTTGCAATAATGCTTTTTTTAGTCCGTATGGATTATGAAAACTTTGGCAATAAAACAAAGATTATATACGGAATAAACGTGCTTGTGCTTGTGCTTGTTCTGTTCCTCGGCACGGGGGATGAAGTCGGTACAAGAGGATGGATAAGGGTTGGCGGAATAGGAATTCAGCCGTCAGAACTTGTTAAAATCGGGTTTGTTCTTACATTTGCAAAACACCTTGAACAAAACGAAGACAGAGTAAACAAATTTCTGCCGTTTCTCGGGATGATGGTGCATGCCGGCATAATTATTCTTATTGTCCTTATGCAGCCCGACTACGGTACGGCAATGGTATATGCGTTTATGTTTATCTGCATGGTTTTTGCGGCAGGAATACACTACAGGACAATACTGATTGCGCTTGGCGTATTTGCCGCATTTGCACCTGTTGCATGGTTCTTTATTTTAAAAGACTATCAGAAAGACAGATTTATAACGTTCCTTAATCCTGAACACGACCCCATCGGCAGAGGATATCAGGTAATCCAGTCGAAAATATCAATCGGTTCGGGTGAATTTGCAGGCAACGGACTGTTTTCCGGTCCGCAGACACAGCTTGGAATTCTGCCGGCAAAGCATACTGACTTTATTATGGGAGTAATCGGCGAAGAATTCGGATTTATCGGCTGTCTTATCGTACTTGCCCTTTTGTTTTTGCTTATAATAAAATGCTTCAGAACAGGTATAGAAGCGCGTAGCGGCTATGGAAAATATATTTGTATAGGAATAGGGGCAATGCTTCTGTTCCAGACATTTGAAAATATCGGAATGTGCATAGGCGTTATGCCGGTAACGGGAATTCCGCTTCCGTTTTTAAGCTACGGGGGTTCGTCCATGCTGACGAGTATGATTGCGGTGGGGCTGGTTATGAGCGTCGGTGCCCGCAAGAAAATGATTAAGTTTTAGGAGGTATTTGTGTGGATAACAGAGCTATCGGTGTGTTTGATTCCGGACTTGGCGGACTTACCTGTGTCCGCGCAATAACAAAACTTCTGCCCAGTGAAAATATAATATATTTCGGAGATACCGGAAGAGTTCCTTATGGTACCCGTTCGAAAGAAACAATTATAAACTATACCCGCGGGGACATAAGGTTTCTGAAAAGCTTTGATATCAAGATGGCGGTAATTGCCTGTGGAACGGCAAGCTCAATCGCACTTGATACAGTAAAGGACGAATATGATTTTCCGATTATGGGCGTTGTTGTGCCAACGGCAAAAGCAGCAGTAAATGCTAGCCGAAACGGGCGTATAGGCGTAATCGGAACACCGCTTACAATAAAATCGGGTAAATATAAAGAGGAAATAGAAAAAATAAATAAAGATGCTTTTGTTGTTACAAATGCGTGCTCGCTTTTCGTGCCTTTTGTGGAAAGTGGATATGCAAGTCATGAAGCAACGCGCCTTATTGCAAAGGAATACCTTGCACCAATTAAAGAAGCAGGCGTGGATACGCTTATTCTCGGATGCACCCATTATCCGCTTTTAACGGATGTTATAGGCGAAATTATGGGCGAGTGGGTAACCCTTGTTGATTCGGGAATGGAAACTGCAAAAAGCCTCAAAGAATACCTTGAAATGGGCAATCTTCTTTCGCAGCGTGCGGAGAAAGGAACTTGCAACTATTATGTGAGTGACAGTGTACAGGGGTTCGAAGAGCTTGGCGGAATGTTTCTTAACAAAGCAATAACAGGAAAAGTTGAAAAAATTGATATTGAAAAATACTAAGCCGAGTGGATTCGAACCCCACAAGGTTTAAAACCATAAATTTTGCGTAATACTGCAGAAAATTCTGCAAATATACGCGAGTATTATTTTTGAATTTTCTTTGTCTTCCAACAAAATTTAAGGGTTTTAAACTCTTTGACCTTAAACGCAGGAAAATTTTATATAATTGGAATGCGGAGGACGAAGCAAGGCTGACGCCTTGCAAGGACGACAAATTGCAAGAATAAAAATTTAACAAGTTTAAGGCTTATGGGGTTCGATTCCCCTCGGCTTAAGAGGTAATATGAAAAAGGAAATCAGAATTTCGATTGTTGGCGTGCGCACCGAAAAAGGCGGCGAACCGGAAAAA
>JAZRHB010000001.1:0-24557 GCA_045644605.1 Clostridia bacterium | reverse complement strand
ATACTATCACACTGACAGAAGATGACTTGTACTTCGGTACAACAATATTCAAAAACGGTAATATTATTGTTGATCCTTCTGTTAAACCTTCTACAGCAGTGTTCTGGATGTTTGCAAATCAGACCTTGACATTTGACAATGTTAAGTTAACTGCAACAGGTGTTACAGGTACATACCTTATTGGTTTGGACGGTAACAATGCAGATTTAAATCTGTTAAACCGTTCAGAGATTATCGTTAATAACACAACAGCACTTGATTTGGATATAATCTGTGTAAACTCATCATCAGGTAACGATATTGTTATTAATAACTCAAAGGTTAATGTTACAAATCTTGACGGTAGAGTTTTCTTCAGAGGAAATTATGTAATCAGCGGTACATCTGATATTGATTTGAGTGGTATCACAAAAGCAGGTTTCCGTATAGAAGCAGGACAGACACTTGATATTAAGGACACTGCTACTGTTGACATTGTTGGCGAACCAAGAGATGGTGGTATTCATATTACAGATGCAACTGCAACATATACTGTTGCTGATACTGCAACTGTAAATGCAACAGTCAATGCACCTGTTGTTGCTGAAGATGTGGCAGAGGTTGACGGTGTTAAATATACCGATCTTCAGTCTGCTATCAATGCGGCAAACGGCAAAACTGTTACAGTACTTACAGACATAGCTCTTGCTGAAACTGTAACAATAGCAGCAGATGATGTTATTGTTCTTGACCTTAACGGTAAAACAGTTTCTATGAGCGATTCTTCAGGTGCAGGTGTTTACGCTGTTGTAAACAAAGGAAATCTTACCATCAAAGATTCTTCAGCAGGAGAAACAGGAAAAATTACTTTTGTATCAAGCACACCAAGTACAGACAATTCGTACTCCACAAGCACTATAGGCAATGCAGGAACTCTTGTTGTTGAAAGCGGTACAATTGAAAATACTACAACTGCAGGTCCAAGCTATGCAATAGATACTGTTTGGTATACAGATGACGTTTCACTCACAATAACAGGCGGAACAATAAGTTCAGAAAAAAATGCTGTTCGTCAGGTATTGTATTCCACAACGGCACAGAACACGCTGAACATTACCGGTGGTACGATTACAGGTGGTCAGGCAGCAGTTCAGACACATAACTTCCAGGCTACGGCATGTCTTGCAGATGTAAATATTGCAGGTGGTACACTTACAGGTACATATGCTTATTACACAACCTATTTGTACAACAACACTCATTCCGGAACAGATGTAGAGATTACAGACGGTACATTTGATGGCACTGTCTATATCTTCAACGGTAAAGCAGGAAGTGACATTGCAGAATTTGCAAATGTTTCTGTATCCGGCGGTAAATTTAACAGCTATATGTTTGTCTACACTAAAGATGCAGAAGGTACAGCAGTTAACATTCCATCTATCACAGGTGGTGTATTTGAAACAGACGTAACAGATTATCTTGCAGAAGGATATGAAATTGTTGAAAATGCAGACGGCACATACGGCGTGCAGGCAAAAGATGAAGCAGGCATGCTTGATAAAGTTCTGTTCATATTCAATATGGATAAAGTAACAACCGATAACGCTACATATTATCCGCTTCACGTGTATGCCGGAATTGATACCCTTCAGTATCAGGAAGTTGGGTTTAACGTAACGGTAAAAAATACTGTAACAGGAGAAGAACTTCCGAAAACACTTCCTACCACAACAGTTTATCGCTCAATGAGAGTTACAGACCTTGATGGTACAGTAAAACCATATACAGCTGCTGAGCTGAACGGAAATTATATGTTTGGTCAGGAACTGCTGTTTACTGCATCAAACTGGTCAAATGAAAATACAGTTATTTACATCACAGCGTATGCAAAGAATTTTGACGGCACATATGTATACGGTGAAACAAAAGAATTCAGTGATGATATCATTAAATTAAGATATCCAGAATTATCATTATTTAAGGAGGAAAACTAATATGAATAAAGAGTACAAAGCACCCGAAATGACAATTATTGAAATCAGTGTGGAAGACATTATTCAGACAAGTGGAGTGCCGGGACTTAACGACGGCGGCGAAAATGGCACGATTAGCGGAAACGCAGGAAGTGGTATCTGGTAATTAAAGATATCCTTCTTTGGTGAAATTGTTTGATTGATTTCTATGGTTTGGGGCTGGCGAATTGCTCGTCAGCCCCGAATTCTTAAAAAGTGTGGTGAAAAAGTATGTTTACAGTAAAACTTGCTGAACTTAATATTTGCATTGAAAATAAATATGTTGAAAAAAACAGCTGGTACGAAAATGCTGTTAATTGGGGATATAAAAATAAAATTGTTGCCGGAACGGGTGAAAATACCTTTGCCCCAATGGATAATTTAACCCGTGAACAGCTTTGTGTCATGCTTTATAATTATACAAAACATATTGGAGTTAAAACTGAATTTGCCGACATATCCCATTATTCCGACAGTAAAACAGTTTCGGATTGGGCAAAAGATGCTGTTTCCTGGGCTGTTCAGGAAAAGATTGTAACAGGGAAAGAAAATAACACCCTTGCTCCTAAGGACAGTGCCACAAGAGCAGAAGCAGCGGCGGTTATAAGACGGTACACAGAAAAATTTGCAGAAATTGAGGAAAAATAAAATGTTATTATCGTTGTTTTTTAGAGTATTAAGACTTATGATTACAAGTGTGCTTTGTTCTTTGCCAATATATATTGGATATCTGGTGGAGGATGCGGATAATGTTATACTCTTTGTATCATTTGTTGCATTTATAATTGCAATAGGAATTGACACCTGCCGTTTTTCCAGTGCTTTTTGGAAAATACGTGATTTCTATTTGGGTCAGCTTTTGCCTTTGGGTATATATAGCTTTATGGGATTTTTAACTTGTTTATTATTTCCTCCTGTTGTGTTCAACCGAATATTTCTGCCTTTAAGATTTGCGGGAGGTTTTGGAATAAAAACTATAGGATCAATAGGAATTATTTCAATAATTGTTATAGTACTGGTAACAGTTGTGAGATTTTTTGGAGCAAGAGCTGGACGCTCAAATCACAATATGTTTATCAGATAAAAAGGTTAAAATAAAGGGGAATTATATGTTTAGGATAAAGAAGCGTTTGTGTTCAAACTGCAAAACAGGAAAGGCTTCATTAGAGTTAGACAAGCACTCGGAAACTTGCCCGTATATATCTTGCTATACTGAAAACAGGTGCGATTTTTTTGAGCCGCTTGATAAAGAGAAAAATACGTTTTGGAATAAAATATCGGGCATATTTGCTTCTCGGAAATAAGGTGGAAGGAATATGTTTGTTGTTTGCCTTGCAGAATTAAATATAGCAATTGAAAATAAATATGATTACATAAAATATATGTGCCATGATTATATTACGAATAATAAAGCCGATTTTTATGTATCTGCTTCCGATGAGGAAATAAGTGCAGAAGGCAATGGGGCAAGTTTTGACAAAGGTTATCTTGAAAGCCTTGCTATCTATAGAAAGATTTCTGAAAAAATAATTCAGTATAGCGGGTTTCTGCTTCATGGCGTTGCTTTTGAGGTCAATAAATGCGGAGTTGCCTTTTTAGCAAGAAGCGGTGTAGGTAAAAGTACGCACGCAAGATTATGGCAAGATTTATTAAAAGATGAAATGACCATTATAAATGGCGATAAACCGCTTGTAAGAATAATTGATGGAAAAATATTTGCTTACGGCACGGCGTGGGCAGGAAAAGAAGAATTACATACCAACACAAAGACCGAACTAAGAAAAATATGCTTTATTGAACGTTCCGAAGAAAACGAGTGTTTGCCTATGGAAAAAGATGGGGTTTTTGAAAGGCTGATAAAACAGATTTATATTCCTGAGGATAAATCATTGTTGTTTTTAACCCTTGAACATATAAGCTGTTTAATAGAAAAATGCGATTTTTACCTGATAAAGTGTAATACTGATATATCATCCGCAAAAACCGCTTATAAGGAGATGGGGTTGTGAATGGAATTGAAAAATCATTAAAAGAGAATAAGATTTTTGTGGGTAAAACTGAGGGCGACAGTATGCGCCCGATGCTGATTTCGGGACGGGACATAGTAGTTGTTGAGCCGCCTGTTTTTCCACTGAAAAAGTATGATGTCCCCGTTTATCGTCGTGACGGACATTATACTATGCACAGAATAGTTAGAGTTACCCCAAAAGGTTATATTATATGTGGAGATAACAGAACTAATCTGGAAAGAGATATAACAGATAAAGATATTATCGGCGTGCTAAGTGCATTTTATCATGATGGCAGATTTACAGAATGTACCGATAAAGATTATATAAGATATGCCAGAAAAGTATGTATGACATTGCCGGTGCGGATAATAAAAAACTATATAAAACGGATTTTTGGGAAATTATGTAAAATAGTGAAACATTAAAATGACAATCCAAATGAAAATAGGATACCACCTTAAAATCACTAATTTCGGCGAAACGCTTGACAGACTTCAGCAAAAACGCTGCGTGACAAATTCAGGAAGATAAGAATATAGGATTATGAATAAATGACTTATATCTAAATAGAATCAGAGTCAAAAACAATATGCACCCAAAAGTGTCTGACTTTTGGGTGCATATCAGAAAAAGACATTTTATATTCTGGAGTAAAGCTCATTCAATCGTCGGAATTTTGCTTTATCAATGCTGTCAAGCTGCTCCTTTGTGATTCTGTATCCCCAGTTACCCTCGGCTTTGCCGGGGGTATTTAATCGTGTGTCAGAGCCATATCCCAGCAAATCCTGAATCGGCATAATAACCAGTCCTGCATGAGATGCAAGCAGGGTGCGGATTATGGCATCACAGCCACTTTCCCAATTTTCTTTTTGATGACCGCAATATTCCAGCATGTACCTCCGGGTTTCTTCGTCAAGTTCCCAGAGATATCCAAGCAAGGTATTGTTGTCATGAGTTCCTGTATAGGCAACACAATGATTGGTATAGTTATGAGGCAGATGTGAGGAGGTTTTGTCACCTTCAAAGGCAAACTGAAAAACCCTCATACCCGGGAATCCACTTTCTTTTACAAGCCTTACTACGTCTTCGGTGATAAATCCCAAGTCCTCTGCGATTATCAGTGTGTTTCCACAGCTTTCTTTGATTGCATCAATAAGCTTTAAACCGGGACCTTTGGACATAGTTCCTTCCTTGGCGGTTTGTGCCCGGGCAGGAATCTCCCAGAAGGACTCAATGGCTCTGAAATGGTCAATGCGGATTCCGTCAAACATATTTGACATATGGGCGATCCTATCTTTCCACCAACGGAACCCCTCATTTTCCAAGGATTTCCAGTCATATATAGGATTTCCCCAAAGCTGACCGTCTGCAGAAAAATAATCAGGCGGAACCCCTGCAACACAAACGGGCAGATTCTTTTCATCAAGTTTAAAAAGATGTTTATTAGCCCAGACATCGCTGCTGTCTAAGTCAACATAAATAGGCATATCTCCAATAATTTGAATACCTTTGTTGTTTGCATATTGTTTAATTTCAGTCCACGCATTAAAAAACTCATACTGGATAAACTTCCACATAAAGAAGTCGTCTTCGTGATAATCCTCACTTTCCCATTCCTGCCAAGGCTTGTTGCTGTTTACTTTTTTAATTGCCATAAATCTGCAGAAATTTTCAATATATGGATTTTGGGAAATAAAAGTTTCAATCTCCATTTGATTGGTAACTCTGCTTGCTGCAACCTTCAGAACAGCCAACCTCTCATTATACAATCGTTCATATTCGCAAACATAAGGAGTAGATTGTTTTTGACAACTAAGCTCGCTGTCGGTCAACAAGCCCTTTTTGTGAAGGTTTTGCAAACTGATAAAATAGGGATTTCCTGCAAAAGCAGAAGGAGATTTATATGGAGAATTGCACTTATCGGAAGGGCAGAAAGGCAGTACCTGCCAATAGGAATACCCGCAATCAGCCAAAAAGTCTATGAAATACTTGGCTTCATTTCCAAAACCACCTATAGAATAATCGCCGAAAAGTGAAGAAATATGCATAAGCACGCCGCTTTTTCTATCCAAAATATGTTACCTCCGATTACAAAAAAATCAAATATAAAAAAGTATACCACATTTATACAAAATTTTCAATGGTAATATATATATACTATAGATATGTACTCAAGTTTCTTGACACAAGTGCATTAAAAATGTATAATATAATTAAGATATAACAGTAGATATACAATTTCTAAAGGAGCGAATTCTTTATGAAAAAATCCCGTAACGGTTTAAATGCTATGCTTAACGAATTTGCTGCAGGTACCAGCTCGAATGCTTATGAATTCATGGGTTGTCATAAAACAAAAGAGGGATTTGTTTTCAGAGTTTGGGCACCAAATGCAATCGGAGTTTGCGTAGTTGGTACGTTTAATGATTGGGATATTTCTGCCTGCCCTATGCACAGTATCGGATACGGTGTATGGGAGATAGCGGTTAAGAATGCCAAAATTTATGATGAATATAAATATTATATCAGCAAACAGGACGGAGGGTTCGTTTACAAAAGCGATCCGTACGCATTTCATGCTTGCACACGTCCTGAGAATTCCTCTAAGGTTTATGATTTAGACGGTTTTGAGTGGACAGACAGTCAGTACCGAAAGGCAAAAGCCAAAGTGCAAATCACTAAACAACCAATGAATATCTATGAGGTTCATCTTGGCTCATGGTTGCAGCATGATGATGGCAATTTTCTATCGTATACCGATATGGCAGATAAACTTGTAAAATATGTCAAGTATATGAATTATACCCACGTGGAATTATTGCCTGTCAGTGAATATCCGTTTGACCCGTCGTGGGGATATCAAGTTACGGGCTACTTTGCACCTACATCACGATATGGCACGCCGAAGGATTTTATGAAATTCGTAGATAAGCTTCATGCAGCAGGCATAGGCGTCATATTAGATTGGGTGGGTGCTCATTTTCCAAAAGATGAGAACGGACTTTATGAATTTGACGGAAGTTGTCTTTATGAATCTTCTGACCCTTTGCGAAACGAACACCCCGACTGGAAAACAAGGATATTTGACTATTCCAGATACGAAGTTAAATCGTTTTTAATATCGAATATCGTTTACTGGTTGGACAAATACCATATAGACGGCATCAGGGTAGATGCAGTAGCGTCAATGTTGTATTTAGATTACGGCAGGCGCGATGGTCAGTGGCGTCCCAATCAGTACGGCGGTAATTATAATCTGGATGCTATTGAATTTTTGCGTTCCATGAATAACGCAGCCTTTGCCTTTGACCCTTCAGT
Source organism: Clostridia bacterium (assembly GCA_045644605.1). Classification (GTDB taxonomy): domain Bacteria; phylum Bacillota; class Clostridia; order RUG12999; family RUG12999; genus RGIG4103. The sequence goes on along the minus strand of JAZRHB010000001.1, from coordinate 17,233 downwards.
TATAATGGTGGCAGAGGAATCTACCGCATTCCCAATGGTTACTAAACCCGGATATGACGGGGGACTGGGATTTAACTTCAAGTGGAATATGGGTTGGATGAACGACCTTTTGGGTTATATGTCGTCAGATCCGCTTTTCAGGAAGGGACGGCACAATGACCTTACATTCTCAATGACATATGCGTTTTCTGAGAATTATATATTGCCATTATCTCATGACGAGGTTGTTCATGGCAAATGTTCGATGATAGGAAAGATGCCAGGGGATTATGAGGATAAATTCGCTAACCTGAGAGCTTTTTATGCATATATGATGGCACACCCCGGCAAGAAACTTAACTTCATGGGTAATGAGTTTGCTCAGTTTATAGAGTGGAACTATAAAAACTCGCTTGAGTGGTTTATGCTGGAATATGATAAGCATAAAAAAATGCAGAAGTTTGTAAAAGATTTAAATGGTTTTTATATTGATAATAAACCTTTCTGGGAAAATGATTCTGATTGGCAAGGATTCCAGTGGATTGCTCATGATGATCACGATCAAAGTGTTATATCCTTTATACGCAGAGACACATCGGGAAATGAAGTAGTAGTTGTATGTAACTTCTGCCCTGTGGAGAGAAAAGGGTATCGAATTGGAGTTCCCAAAAGTGGAGAGTACCGTCCTGTATTGTCAAGTGACAGTGCTAAGTACGGTGGCTCGGGCACACGCCTTAGAAAAGTTAAAACTAAAGACATTAAAATGCACGGATTTGATAAATCAATTTCTATTACACTACCACCGCTTTCAACTGTATATTATATTAATGGTTAATATATAAAATAAAGGGGGATGTCTTATGTTAGACAGAAGAAAAGAATGTATTGCAATGTTACTTGCAGGAGGACAGGGAAGCCGATTGTTAGTTTTGACGAACAAAACAGCTAAACCAGCCGTACCCTTTGGCGGAAAATATCGCATTATCGATTTTCCGCTTTCAAACTGCGTGAATTCGGGAATAGATACCGTGGGTATCTTAACCCAATATCAACCCCTGGAACTTAATAATTATATTGGAAACGGACAGCCGTGGGGACTTAACAGAAACTTTGGTGGTGTACATATTCTGCCACCATATGCACAATCTGAAAAAATGGAATGGTACAAAGGTACAGCAAATGCAATATATCAGAACATCCCGTTTGTAGAGCGTTATAACCCAAAGCATGTAATTATCTTGTCCGGTGACCATATATATAAGATGGATTATTCAAAGATGCTTAAGTATCATATTGAAAAAGATGCTGAATGTACCATTGCAGTTCGTGATGTGCCTATTGAGGAAGCAAGTCGATTTGGTATTATGAATACTAATCCCGACGGCTCAATCTATCAGTTTGAGGAAAAACCGGCAAATCCAAAGAGTAACCACGCTTCAATGGGAGTGTATATATTTAAGTGGGACATACTGCGCAAATATCTAATTGAGGACGAAGCAGACGAAACATCTGATAATGATTTTGGTAAAAACGTAATTCCTGCACTTCTTCGTGATGGCAGAAGGCTTTTTGCTTACACATTTGCTGATTATTGGAAGGATGTAGGTACAATCCACAGCCTGTGGGAAGCTAACATGGAACTTCTTGACGGTACCTTTAATATTAGAGACAAAGTATTTAAAACATATGCCAGAAACTACGCTAAACCTTCAAGCTATATAGCAAAAAGCAGTTCTATTAAAAATTCATTTGTTGCGGAAGGATGCTCGGTTAAGGGTAAGATTGAACATTCAGTAATTTCTACAGGATGCACCATTGAAGAGAATGTGGAAATCTATAATAGTGTTATCATGCCTGATGCAGTTATTAAAAAAGGTGCAGTTATAAAATATGCCATTATAGGCGAAGGAGCCGTTATAAACGAGAATGCCAGAGTTGGTGATGATCCCGTTTATTATGATGAGAGCGAATGGGGCATCAGCGTAGTTGGTGAAGACGAGCAGATAGCTAAGAACAGCGTTGTAAAACCGGGCGAAGTTGTCTAAAGGAGAGTGACTGAATATGAAAAGATTATCAGGTATCATTTTTTCTAATATTTACGACGGTGCTTTGGGAGATCTTACAGCCAATAGAACTGTAGCATCATTGCCATTTGGCGGCAGATACAGGCAGATAGACTTCGTACTGTCAAATATGGTAAATTCCAACATCACTTCTGTGGGTGTTATTACTAAATACAATTATGAATCTCTCATGGATCATTTAGGTTCCTGTGAGGAATGGGATTTGAATCGCAAAAGCGGCGGATTGTATATAATCCCTCCATTTGCGTTTGGAAGATCAGATGTGTACCATGGAAAGTTAGAAGCTCTTCATACAGCACTCAATTTCTTGAAATCTCAAAATACGGAATATATTGTGCTTTCAGATACTATTACTATTTGTAATATAGATTATCGAGAGGTGCTTACAAATCACATAAAATCAGGCAGGGATATTACTGCTATCGCATCTAAACCCCGCAGCGGCGCAGATAGTTACCCGGCAGTTTTTGAAGTGGATGACGACGGTAGTGCCAAATCAATTACTATAAACTGTGCAGCAGGAGAAAATTCCTTAGTGGGCATTGGTATGTTCATTATGGAACGTGAAGCACTGATTAAAGTGGTAACAGAATGTGTTTCTGCAGGATTTTATCATTTTGAGAAGGACTTTTTACAAAAGTACTTTAATGAAGACAAAATCACTGTTAATGTATATACCTTTGAAGAAACAGTACTGAGAAACCGCGATATTGCTACTTATCTTAAAAATAACATACTGCTTACAGATGAAGAAATTCGCGGCAATTTGTTTAAATCGAGTGCACCTGTTTATACAAAAGTGCGTGACGAAATTCCGACATATTACGGAGAGGGTTCTGTTGCTAATGAATGTATCGTGGCAGACGGTTGTGTGATCGGCGGCGAATTAGAGAACTCTGTGCTTTTCCGTGATGTTAAGGTTGAAGAAGGTGCTAAGGTTATAGGTTCTGTTGTTATGCAGGGTAGTAAAATCGGCAAGAACGCCTATATAGAAAATGCAATAATAGATAAAAATGTTACGGTAACAGAAGGCACGCGCCTTATAGGTGCTAAGCATAGCCCTGTTATCATAAAGAAAGGTGAAACCGTATGAAAATACTATTTGCCGCAAGCGAAGCAGCACCATATATAAAAAGCGGCGGTCTGGGTGATGTTGCCCAGGCACTTCCGGCAGAACTTGCTAAAGTAAAAGATGTTGAGGTATGTATATTTATACCTTACTATAAAAGCATCAAGGATAATCCTGATATTGAAGTGGAATTTGTCAAGAGCTTTTCAGTACAGGTGGCATGGCGTAATGAGCATGTAGGTATATTTAAAGCTGTCAGCAGAAGTAAAAAGCTCAAATATTATTTTATAGATAACGAGTATTATTTCTATCGTGATACCATATACGGGCATTATGACGATGGCGAGAGATTTACCTATTTTTCTCTGGCTATTTTAGAAGCAATGCGTCAGCTTGATTATTACCCCGATATTATCCACTGCAATGACTGGCAGACAGCTCTTATACCTGTGCTGAGAAAGGCACTGTATACAGGTATTTACGATAATGCACGAATAGTGTTTACTATTCATAATATTGAATATCAGGGTAAAATGCCAAACGAGTTTATGCAAGATGTCATTGGAATAGATGAATACTATAGAGGCGTGCTCACATATGATAATTGCATTAACTTTATGAAAAGTGCCATTGTGAGCGCAGATAAAGTAACAACGGTGTCAAGAACATACGCTCACGAGATACGTCATGCCTTTTTTGCACACGGTCTTCAGGATATTTTAAACGAAAATGCATATAAGCTGGAGGGTATAGTAAACGGCATTAACACCGACCTGTACAATCCGGCAAAGGATACAACTATTTTTGAAAACTACACGTTTTCAGACCCTTCGGGAAAAGCAAAGAATAAAGAAGAACTTCAGAAAATGCTGGGTCTTCCCGTAAATCCTGATGTACCTGTAGTGGCTATGATATCACGACTGGTATCTCATAAAGGTTTGGATTTGGTAGAGTATGTTATGGGCGAAATCATGCAGAGAAATTTACAGTTTGTAGTTATAGGCACAGGCGATTCCAAATATGAAGATATGTTTAATTTCAACGCATATGTTCATAGTGATAAAATGTCTTCCAATATCACCTTCAATCCTGCGCTGGCTAATAAAGTGTATGCAGGTGCCGATATGTTCCTGATGCCGTCCAAGAGCGAGCCGTGCGGACTGTCGCAGCTTATTGCAATGCGTTACGGTACTGTGCCGATTGTACGCGAAACAGGCGGTCTGTGGGATACTGTTCCTCCTCTTAATGTTGAAACATTAGAGGGTAGGGGATTTACATTCAAAGGCTATAATGCCCATGATATGCTGGGTGCCGTTGACAGATGTATAGAGTTCTATGGGGATAAAACAAAATGGAACAAGCATGTTAAAAATCTTATCAAATACAACAGTAGCTGGAAAACGTCAGTTCAGGAATATTTGAGGATATATAATGAAATTATGTAACAGGAGTAAGAAATGAACGAAAAGAAACCAACAAAGAAACCAACAAAAACAGCCGCACAGGCCCCGGCAGCAGATACACTGAAGTCAGGCAATACCGTTAAAATGCTTTCGGATGCCTGCACACGGCTCTTTGGCTGTGATATTAAAGAAGCTACTCAGCAGCAGATGTATAAATCTCTTTGCAATGTTGTACGCAACCTGCTCACAGAAAAGAGAAAGAAATTTCACGATAAGTATCGTGCTAATGATGATAAGCAGGTATATTATATGTCCATGGAGTTTTTAGTGGGCACATCATTACGCAATAACCTTTATAACCTGGGTGTAGAAGAGGAGTTTGCAAAGGCAGTTGAAAAATGCGGTTTTGATATCAATGATTTATATGATATGGAGCCCGACGCAGGGCTTGGTAATGGCGGTCTTGGTCGACTTGCATCATGCTATCTTGATTCTATGACGAGCGTAGGCTTACCCGGCACAGGATTTTCTATTCGTTACGAATTTGGTATCTTCAAACAGAAGATAGTTGACGGGTGGCAGATGGAATTTCCCGATGACTGGCTGAGCATGGGTGATGTATGGCTTAACCCCAGAGAGGACGAAGCCTTTGAAGTAAAATTTGGCGGCGATGTTACAGGCTGGTATGATAACGATAAGTATAAAATTTCTCATACAAATTATAATTCTGTTATTGCGGTGCCATACGATATGTATATATCAGGATATGAAACTGATGCAGTTAATAAATTGGTATTGTGGAGTGCTAAATCAGCCAACAGGTTTGATATGACTGCATTCTCCAGAGGCGACTATGCAAAATCTCTGGAGGAGAACACCATGGCAGAAGTTATATCAAAAGTCCTCTATCCTGCTGATGACCATATAGCCGGTAAAATTCTGCGCTTAAAACAGCAGTATTTACTTGTTTCGGCATCATTGCAGAGTATTATTCATAACCATATGAAGCGTTATGGAACACTGGACAATTTGTCTGAGAAGATAGCCATTCATATTAATGATACTCACCCTGCACTATGTGTCCCCGAGCTTATGAGAATACTCGTTGACGACCATGAGTACGGATGGGATGAGGCTTGGAAGATTACATGTGAAACGCTCACATATACCAACCATACCGTTATGAGTGAGGCGCTGGAGCGTTGGAATGAACAGCTCTTCAGGGAGCAGCTTCCACGTGTATACCAGATAGTATGTGAGATAAACCGCCGTCTGGTGGCACAACTGGGTATTATATATCCCGGCGATGTAGCTAAAATTGATTATATGGCAGTTATTGCTCACGGCGAGGTACGAATGGCAAATCTTTGTCTGGCAGCATGCCACAAAGTGAACGGCGTATCAAAACTTCATAGCGATATTTTGAAGAACGGAATATTCAGAGATTACTATAATATTGATAACGATAAATTTACAAATGTAACTAACGGTATAGCATACAGAAGATGGCTTTGTCAGTCTAATCCGGAACTTACCGCATATTTGGAAAAATTAATCGGTGACGGCTTTAAGCATGACAGTACTGAGCTTGAAAAGCTTCTTGATTATATAGACGATGAGAAGGTTTTAACACGTCTTGCTGAAATTAAGTATAATAATAAAGTGAGATTAGCTGAATACATTGAAAAAGCAAATGGTATTAAGGTTGATCCAAACTCAATGTTTGATATTCAGGTTAAGCGTTTGCATGAGTATAAACGTCAGCTGTTAAATGCACTTCATATTTTATATCTTTATAATAAAATTAAGGCAAATCCTGACGGGGATTATGTTCCGCGAACATTTATTTTTGCAGCTAAAGCTTCAAGCGGTTACGTTATGGCAAAACAAATAATCCGCCTTATTGTAGCAATATCTGATATGGTCAATTCTGACCCTCAGGTTCGAGATAAGATTAAAGTTGTATTTATTGAAGATTATAAAGTATCTCTTGCCGAAATTATCATACCTGCTGCTGATCTTTCCGAGCAGATTTCAATTGCGGGAAAAGAAGCATCGGGAACAGGTAATATGAAGCTTATGATAAACGGTGCTGTTACTATCGGTACATTAGACGGTGCCAATGTTGAAATTCACGAACAGGTAGGGGACGAAAATATGTTCCTGTTCGGTCTTCGTGCCGATGAGGTGGAAGCTCTCTGGCAGAGAGGTTATCGTCCCACAGATTATTATAATAACAATCCTGACCTTAAGAAAGCTATCGAAATGCTTACATCAGGTGAGCTTGGCGTTAAGTTTGGCGATATTTCACGTTCGCTTTTAACAAACGATTTCGGCGTGGCAGACAGCTATATGATTTTAGCTGACTTTGCCGATTATGTACGTGCTCAGGAAGATGCGGCGGATGCGTATAAATCAAAACTTGATTTTACGCGTATGTCACTGGTAAATATAGCTAAGGCAGGTATCTTCTCTTCTGATAGAGCAGTTAAAGAATATGCTGATAATATCTGGCATATAAAATACTAAAATATTGGCATAAGAGATTATCTCTTATGCCTGAATATTTTTTCAAACGGTGAAAAAATGAGAATTTTATATAACAGCAAAAATGAATACTATAAATCCCCGTTCGGCTGCCTCAGGCAAAATGAAGTATGCAGATTGCGCATCAAAATTCCTGCTAGCTGCCAGACTGTATCCGTATGCCTGTATATCAGGAATGAAGAGGGGTTTGAAATGACAGTACCCTTCCGACTGGAAACAACAGATGGGGACTATGAAGTCTACACCACTGAATTTTCTCTTTTTGCCAATGGCCTTTATTTTTATTATTTTAAAATTACTACACAAAATGAGGCATTTGACCTCTTTAAACAAGGTGATGATACCAACATTGCTGTTGGTGATTTGTGGCAGTTAACCTGCTTTGACAAAGACTATGATACACCTGCTGATTTTAAAGGCAGGGTTATGTATCAAATTTTTCCTGACCGATTTGCAAAAAGCGGGACGGTTGACCCTGCAGGAAAGTTAGAACCGTATCAATTGCATAAGAACACAACCGATATTCCTGTGTATCTGCCGGGTGAAGATGGGCGCATTACCAATAGTGATTTTTTTGGAGGAAACCTCAAAGGTATTACAGAGAAGCTTCCGTATCTTAAAAATATGGGAATTGGCATCATCTATCTGAACCCTATTTTTATGGCGTATTCCAACCATAGATATGACACGGCAGATTATAAAAGAATAGACCCTCTGCTTGGTACAGAGCAGGATTTTGTATCCTTGTGCCAAGAAGCGCACAAGCTTGATATAAAAATCATTCTTGACGGTGTTTTTTCACACACAGGTAGTAACAGTGTTTATTTTGATGAAAAAGGCATTTTTGGTAATGGCGCAGTAAGCAATCCGAATTCTCCGTACAGAAATTGGTATCAGTTTGAAGATTATCCAAACAAATATACCTCCTGGTGGGGGATCGATACCTTGCCATGTATTAATGAACTGAATGAAAGCTATATGGATTATATTATATACTCCCAGGATAGTGTTATCTCCCATTGGCTGAAACTTGGCGCAGACGGGTTTCGTCTTGATGTTGCAGATGAACTTCCCGATGAATTTATTGCTGCGCTTCATAAAAAACTTAAAAAAATCAATCCAAACGCCCTTCTTTTAGGCGAAGTCTGGGAAGATGCATCAAATAAAATAAGCTATAGCAAGCGGAGAAAATATTTTTCTGACAGTAATCTGGATTCCGTAATGAATTATCCCTTCAAGGAAGCAATTATAGGGTATGTAAAAGGGGAAATCACAGGAAAAGATTTTGCTGACCGGATTATGACTATTGTAGAAAACTATCCTCGTCCGGTTCTGGATTGCCTGATGAATTTACTTTCAACACACGATACACCCCGTATTATTACAGCACTTTCGGGAAAAGGCGAAGGAATGAATAAAACTGAAAAGGCAAATTTCAGGCTAACCGGTTCAGACCTTGACAGAGCATTAGCACTGACTAAAACGGCGGCACTTTTGCAATTTACCCTTCCGGGAAATCCGTCCATCTATTATGGTGACGAAATCGGAATGGAAGGATTTGAAGATCCGCTTAACAGAGCATTTTACAGGTGGGATAATCCAAATGCTTCTCTGCAAACGTTTTATAAGGAACTGGCGCATCTTAAAAATGAAAACGAAGCCATTAAATGCGGCGATATCGTTTTTCAGGAGGCAGGCGACAGGTTTATACAATATGCTCGTACATATCAAAACAAAACGGTATATGTTGCTGTATCACTCGGAGATAAAATAGAACAAAAAGGTAAGATTCTTTTAGAAATATCAACTGATGATATTTATGCCGTGCTTTATCAATAAAAGCTTACATAACGGCAATAACTCTCAGTAATCTATAAAAAATATATCCGTAACTCCACTTATTACAAGGGATTTTGTCTGTTTCCTTAAATCACTAATTTTGGTGAAGCACTTGACCGCCTTTATGCAAAAACGCTGTATGACAAACGGAATGAAATAATAAAAAACGACTGCCGTTATGATATGCACCCCAAAAGTTAGACACTTTTGGAGGTGCATATTTTTATGAGTAAAACAGGAAAGAAATATCAAAAGTATAGCGCAGAATTCAAATTATGTGTTATAATGGATATGCGTGAACACCATCTAGGGTTATTAGAAACTGTGATGAAATACTGGAATGTCCCTTATAAACAAGCACATAGCTATATTGGAAACTTACATAGATGGGAACGCATATTCTTAGAAGAAGGAGCCGAAGGTCTTATGAAAGAACGAAGAGGCAAATCAGCTTCCAACGCAAGAAGAGGTCGACCATTAAAACTTGATAAAAAAGTTGAAGAAGATTTGATTGCAGAAAATCAGCACCTGAGACAACAACTACAATATGTTCAAGTGGAGAATGACTACTTAAAAAAACTAAGTGCCTTAGTTCTTGCGGAAGAGCGAAAGAACGGGAAAAGGCGTTAATTATCGCTGAACTAAGGTCTATTTATCCGCTTAAAGAGTTGCTTAAGTTGTCAGGTATTGCTAGAAGTACCTTTTATTATCATATCAAACGAAAAGATATCGATAAATATCAAAGTGAAAAAGTAGAAATCACAGAGATATTTAATGAAAACAAGGGGAGATATGGTTATCGTAGAATTACCGCTTTGTTAAAAGCAAAAGGTCATCACATAAACCATAAAACCGTTTTAAAATTAATGAGAACTCTTGATTTAAAAGGTAAGCAGCAAAAGAATGGAAAATATCATTCTTATAGGGGTGAGGTTGGCAAAGTAGCTGACAATTTACTTAATAGAGAATTTCACGCTAAAAAACCATTTGAGAAACTTACAACAGATGTAACAGAATTTAAGGTGTGTGACAATAAAGTATATCTTTCACCAGTTATGGATTTGTATAACAGAGAAATTATATCATATTCAATTTCGACAAGTCCTAATCTTTGGCAAATACGAGAAATGTTAGATGGTTTATTCAAAAAGATGCCTTCCGATGCAAGACCTATATTCCATTCAGACCAAGGATGGCAATATCAACATGCAGAATACCAACGATTACTTAAAGAGCATAACATAACTCAAAGAATGTCGCGAAAAGGTAATTGTATGGATAATGGTGCTATGGAAAACTTTTTTGGAAGACTAAAGGTTGAAATGTTCTATGGTGAAAAATTTGAAAGTGTTAACGATTTTATTGATGAATTAAAAAAATATATTGATTACTACAACAATGAAAGAATTTCATTAAAACTAAAAGGAATGAATCCGGTTCAATACCGAACTCACTCCTTATCAAGTTAATATTAAATTTTGTCTAAACTTTGGGGTTCGCTTCATTAGCAGTCGTTTTTTGTATCTTACAATATTGTTATTTTATGTTTACCTCTGATAAAGGTTTCATAGTATAGGACCATACAAACAGTTTTATCTTTTTTGCATTAGAGGGAAGCGAATTATGTTCAATATCAAGTGTTACCGAACCCTTCGAAAGAAGACGTAAGTTCGTTGATTTGATGCCGAGGAAATTGTCGTTATCATCGTAATATGCAATATAGACGATGCTTTCGTAATTCAAATCACTGTCTGTATATAAACTGAATGAATATTTTGTGTCAGTTTTTTCAGATGATACTATGACAGGTATAGCGGGGTCATTACCCTGATAATCCTTAGTTATTGTACCTGTTCCTACATTGTTCATATAAAGTGGAACAGAACCAGCCAGCACATATCCTTCTGCGTTTGTTCCTGTAAGGACAATATCTGACAAGGAAATTGGTTTATTAGTGCCTTCATCAGAACTATTAAATTCATATTTTCCGCCGAGGGTTACATCATCGCCGTCAATTGCGCCCGTCAAAGTATATGTCGGGGGAGTAGTCCATGTATCGACGGATTTGGAACCATTATATTCCCTTTCGGCAAAACCTTTACTTGCTAGGGCTACAGCGGTTATTTCCTTTTTATTTACGGTTATTTCAATCGTATCATATGCTGACGAGACAGCTGCTTTTATAACGGCTGTTCCGCCCTTTTTTATGGTTACTTCGCCTGAATAATAGTTTACGGAAACGCAGTCTCCCGATTCAACCGACCAAAGCGGATTTTCGCTTCCGTTTGTTGCGGCAGTAAGAGTAAATGAATCATCGCCGTAGGTTACGCTTTTTGATTCTATACTTTCGCCGTCCAATTTGATGTCGAGCGTTATTTCTTCAGGAACGGCAGATGCATTTTCGTCAATCACTGAAAAATCAAGCTCTGTTTTCGGCGTTATTTTATAAAAAGCAACCGTTGTAAGCGGAAGAGTTGCCCCAAACACATTATTATTCGAATTGCTTGTATGAAGTGTGACTTCATCGCCGTTTATAAGCTCGGCTGTGTATCCGTCAATACTAAGCTTAACGTTATCGCTTACAAGATTTATATTGGCTGTAACCGATTCAGCTGTGTTGTTCATATTCATCAGTGTAAGATAAATATTATTATCGGAAGCACGCCACATTCTGTACCAGACATCGCCTTCCTGGTTATTTTTGATAAGGAGGGTTTTGTCAGTTGTAAAATGCTCATATATAAGGTCTTTTTCATTTTGTGCAAAGCTCATCCAGTATTCTTCTCGTCCTTCGGGATCGGTAAAAAGTTCTTCCGTCATATCGGAAGCCCCTGTGATAGAGAAGAAGCCAACCATTTTAGCACCGCCCCAGAACGCCTGATAGAACTGATGACGAACCTCGGTTATAGTAGGTCTCCAGCTATTTTCTCCACTATGTGGTGTCATCTGCGCAATGATTGCAACAGGAGTTGTTCCGTTGGTACCGCCAGTAGACCATTTGGTTTTTTTATATGTCTGCATTACCGTATCGGCACGTGTGCCCGGATACGGGTCATTTGCAAAAATATCACTTATGCGGGAGGTTTTTTCCATATATTCCTGGTTGCCTGTATCAAGAATATAAATGGGCTTTGACTGGTCATATTTTCTTATCTGAATATAGCTTTTTTCAAGCCATTCCTTCAGAAAATCATAGGTTTTAAAAGTTCCGTCACTTTTTACTTTTAAAGAAGCCTCATCAATTACTGACCATGCAAATATTGCAGGATGGTTAGCAAAATTCTTCAGGATAAGCTCAGTTCTTTCGGAAGTGCCGTTGGGATATCCGCTTGGAACGTCGCTTCCTAAAGTATAAAAATATTTATATCCTTTTGCCTGCGCTTCATCAAGAAATTCTTTTATCTTTGCAATTGCATAGTCATTTCCCTGTGCCCAGACGTCGGCCTGTACCGGCTTAGCATATACGTTTATACCGTTTGTTTTATGGTTTTCTTTAAGCTCGGCAATAGCGTCGGCTGCCCTTTGGGCATATTCTGCGTCGCTAAAGCTTGAGCCACCGTATCCTATAAGGGGATAAAAGTATTCGCCGTTTTCGTCAATATAATTTCCATCCTTATCAAGACAGTATGGTCTTGTTGTTTTATAAACATTTTCACAAAGAGTTTCTCCTATTTGGTTTCCGGATGGGTCTTTATAGGTGGCTTTAACTGTGTACTTGGTAAGCATTTCGGGCATTTTGTTAAGATTAAACTGCCACTCGGTAATTTCAGTAGCGGGAATGCTTGCGCTGTCAAGTACCGTTTCACCGTCACTCAGCGTAAACTCTACGGTTGAGCCATCCGCTATTTCAAATGCGGAATTGAAATCAGCAAAAACACTTCCGGATTCATTATCAAGATAGAAGAAGGTTCTTTCGGGGAAAAATTTAAAACGATTTTCGTCTTTTGCAAGTGCAAACTTAACATCATCAAAATATATTTCACAATCGCCACGTGCAAGTAAATATACAGTTAAAGCCTGGGTTTCTTCAGGCAAATCAATAACGCATTTAAGGTCATGCCAGTTCTCACCGTTCGGGTCTTCATCTTCCCATGTAAAATAATCTGAATTTACACCATTAAGGTAATTAGAAAGTCCGCCTCCCGCGCTTGCAAAAGGAAGAACTTTAAGTGAAGCACCATAGCCTCGTGTGTAGGATTTAACCTTAACCTTAGCCTGGAATAAATATTTGCGGCCCGGTTCAAATCCGTCGTAAATGGTTTGTGCAACACCTTGGTTCCTTCCGTACGCAGCAGATGATTTAATTTTTAAGCTGTAAGTGCCGGAATTAGCTTTACCGCTTTCTATTGTAGCAGATTCTCCCCATACGATATTACTCTTGCCCCAGTTGGTGGGCTTGAAGTCGGTTGTGGGGTCTTCGTATTCAAACCCCGGATTTGAAATAAGGTTTTCCGCACCGTCTGCAAATTCGGTAGCATTTATTTTGGCAAGCTGAGCGTCATACGAAGCCTGAGACTCTTCTGCAAGATGCTTCTGATATTCCAAAGCCTGTATATGTGAGGTAACAGCGTCCCCACTGCCGGAAACTATCAAAGAAGCGTCGTCAAAATAGCAAACGGCACTTTCAGTTGCGTCTGTAGCGTTGTATAAATAGAGCGTAACTTTTAATTTTGTTGTGCCTTCCAGGGTATCTATAGAAGCAGAGCCTTCGCACCACTCCTTGGCGACAATATTATCATATTTATATGTTTTGCCTTGGCCGACAGACTGGTTGGACTCATCATAGCACGCTAATGTAAATCCGGGTACTGAACCTTCCGGCAGGGCAGCGTCAATATATGCAAATGCCGAAAATGTATATGTAGCGCCGGGGATAGCATCAAAATAACGAACAGCAAGCACTTCGTGGGGCTTAAGAACGCCGGGGTCAAATATCATTTTATATGAATAATTCGGGCTTTTTGAATAGTCTCTTGAAAGCTCGAAAGGCCTGCTGCCGCAGTCCCAACCGGATGAGACAGCTTCAAAATCTCCGTTTGTCATAATATCAACTTGTGATACTTCGGTTGCGGCTGTGTTAACAGAAACTAAAAGCATTAATGCTATCAGAACCAGTGAAAAAAGTTTTTTCATTTCCCTTCTCCTCTTCATGTATAATTCTACGATTTGTTATTCAAAAACATTTCTATTTAAAGTATACAATAAAACCATTATAAAGTCAATAGATTTTAGGCAAAATATTCTAAATATGAAATAAATGAAAAGAGCTTTTTAGTGTTCTTTTTTTGTGCGGATTATATTGACTTTGAGGGTGAAAATATTGTAAAATAGTATCGGGTGAATCTTATGAGAAAATGTTTAGCAATATTCCTTATTTTATCTTTGTTCATACAGGGAGTTTATGCGGCGGAAAATCTTACTGTCAGCACAAATTTTAAAACAACGGTCATTGAGCAGGGGATAAATAATATTGATGGCAGAGAATATCTTCCGTTTATGGAGGTGTGTGAAGCACTTGGCGCGGTTGTATATGAAAACGACCTTAAAAATTCGGTGTTTATTATATCCCGTGACGGAGACACATTAACTCATACTGTCGGCAACGGATTTTATATACTGAACGGTGAAATAAAAATTCTTCCGTATCCGTCGGTATACAGAGAAAAGGATATACTTGTTCCGCCTGAAATGATAGAAACGGCGTTTGTTGTGAAAATAAACGGCACACAAATCACAAGGGAAATGTATACAAGCTATTACAACGAGCTTATAACGGGTCTTTTGCAGTATTGCATTTATGGCGATTTTTATCCCGAAAATTTTGAACGATATTACAGGTATGCCTGCAACAATCCGGGTACAGACCCGGGCATTGTAATAAATAATGTCAATATCGGACTTGATAAAACGCCAATTGATGATTCAGTGCTTACAACCAATCCGGACAGTCGTATGGTGCTTGTCAATAAGCTTAACAGGCTGCCCGAAAATTATCAGGCGAAAAATCTTGTGCCGGTTGGAAATCTGTATATGAAATTTGCAGGGTCAGGATATCTGCTTGACAAAGAGGCATATTATAAATATGTGGATATGTATGATGCGGCGGCAAAAGAAGGACTTTATCTTAAAATGGTGTCGGCATACAGAACTGAAGAATACCAGAGAAACCTCTATAATTCGTATGTAAGAAACTACGGCAAAAGCTATGCGGAAAAATATTCTGCTAAGCCCGCTTATTCAGAACATCAGACAGGACTTGCAGTAGATATAAATTCGATTTACACAAGCTTTGAAAATTCAAAAGAATATAAATGGCTCAAAAATCACGCGCACGAATTCGGATTTATTGAGCGTTATCAGAAAGGCGAAGAATTTATCACAGGATATGCTTATGAACCCTGGCATTACAGATATGTAGGGGAAGAAACGGCAAAAATAATTCATGATAACAGTATAACATATGAAGAATATTATGCAGTATATCTGCATAAAAGTGAATACTTTCTTGACAAAGACAGAGTATGGGCAAACGTACTGCAGTATTATCATAAATAAACATCCCTGGAGGGAAAAATGAAATTTTTTAAAAAAATAAGTGTTATCAAAATATTTCTTCTAACAATAGCAGGTATTGTAAATGCTTTTGGTGTTACGGTGTTTTTAAATCCCGTAAAGCTGTATGACAGTGGTATTTCGGGCACATCAATGCTTCTTGCACAGGTTACACCCGAATTTATGACGCTTTCTGTTTTTCTTGTGCTTTTAAACGTTCCCATTTTTATGTATGGACTTAAAAAACAAGGTGGCATATTTACGTTTTATGCAATATACACCGTAGTAATTTATTCCATTTGTGCATGGCTTATTACCGATATACTACCTATTGATGTAAGCCTTGCATCTCCGCTTGCGGGAACAGACCTGCTTCTCTGTGCTCTTTTCGGCGGTATGATATCGGGTCTTGGTAGCGGTCTTGCAATACGATTTGGCGGTGCAATGGATGGTATAGAAGTATTGTCCGTAATTTTTGCAAAGAAAATAGGAATTTCTGTTGGATCTTTTGTAATGGTATATAATGTTATTCTTTATGTTCTTTGCGGTATTGTAATACAAAGCTGGGTACTTCCGCTTTATTCAATAGTAACATATATTGCGGCACTGAAAACAATTGACTATATTGTTGAAGGTTTTGACCGAGAAAAAGCGGTATTTGTAATCACATCAAGGGGAGAGGATATATCAAATGCTCTTACAAACGAATTTCAAAGGGGAATAACGAAAATAGCCGCACAGGGCGGATATATGAAAAACGAAAAAACAATGGTTTATTTCATAATAAACCGATTCCAGATTAACAAAGTAAAAGAAATTGTTCGCGAAATTGACAGTGAAGCATACCTTACAATAAGCGAGGTTGCCGAAGTATTCAGTAAACACGACAAATAATAAAAGGGTGGCTGCGGTCACCCTTTTATTATTCTTCGTCTTCAAGATTTGTCCAGACATTCTGAACATCATCATTATCTTCAAGCATTTCAAGAAGCTTATTCATATTCTTGATATCGTCTGCTTCCGTAAGCTTTGTATAGTTCTGCGGAATCATACTGATTTCGGCAGATTCAAATGTATATCCTGCATCTTCAAGACCGCCCGATACAGCTGAAAAAGCTTCGGGAGAGGTGAGGATTTCAAAATATTCGTCTTCCGAATTGAAATCATCTGCACCAAGGTCAAGTGCCTGCATCATAAGCTCTTCTTCATCAGCACCGCTTTCTTTGGATACAATAATAACACCTTTGCGGTCAAACATCCAGGAAACACAACCCATAGCGCCAAGGTTTCCGCCGTATTTATCAAAATAATGTTTCATATCGCCGCCGGTACGGTTGCGGTTATCTGTAAGAGTTTCAACAATAACGGCAACGCCTTTCGGGCCGTATCCTTCGTATGTGATATCTTCGTAGTTATCACCACTGCCTTCGCCTGCCGCTTTTTTGATACATCTCATAATGTTATCATTAGGCATATTAACAGAACGTGCTTTTGTAATAACGTCCTTTAATTTGAAGTTAGATGCCGGGTCGGGACCGCCCTGTTTAACAACAACGGAAATTTCCCTTCCGATTTTAGTAAAAATCTTCGCTTTCTGCGAATCTGTTTTTTCCTTTTTATGTTTAATATTAGACCACTTTGAATGTCCTGACATTTATGTTTCCTCCTGATATTTAATAAATCCACCCAAATATTATACAATTTTCTTGCGCCTATGTCAAGGCTTACGGCTTTTAAAAATTCGGTCGGACAAATATTTG